>JAEUOH010000222.1 GCA_016790845.1 Dechloromonas sp. | reverse complement strand
TGCGCCGCTGCTCTGGGGGATGATGCACGACTACCAGAGAAAGCGCATCCTGACCCTGATCGACCCCACCACCGATCCGCTCGGTGCCGGCTATCACATCATCCAGGCGACCATCGCCATCGGTTCCGGCGGCTCTTTCGGCAAGGGCTTTCTGCACGGTACCCAGACCCACCTCGAATTCATCCCGGAAAAACACACCGATTTCATTTTCGCCGTCTATTCCGAAGAATGGGGCCTGCTCGGCAATGGCCTCTTGGTCTTCCTCTACACCTTGCTTATCGGACGCGGCATGATGATCGCCGCCGCCGCCCCGACCAAATTCACGCGCCTGCTGGCCGGCTCCATCACGCTCGGCTTCTTCACCTACGCCTTCATCAACATGGGCATGGTCAGCGGCATCCTGCCGGTCGTCGGCGTGCCGCTGCCCTTCATGAGCTATGGCGGCACGGCGCTGGTCACACTGTTCATCGGCATCGGCATCCTGATGTCGATCCAGACCCACAGGATGCTGGTGAAAAAATGAACCCGCGTCTCGCCGCCTGCGCACTCGCCGCCCTGCTGCTTGCAGCCTGCGGCAGCGCACCGCGGCAGGATGCTGCGGTCGACGGTCAAAAAGGGGCGATTTCCAAAACGCCGACCAGGAAGCCGACCGCCGTGTTGAAAAAAGGCGGCGGTTTCTACAAGGACGACGGCCCGGGCGACGACATCCCCGACGGCCTCGACGATATTCCCGATGCCGAGCCGAAATGGGAACCGCTGCACAAGCCGGCGACCAAGCCCTACGTCGTGCTCGGCAAGGAATACGTGCCCAATACGGCCGTAAAACCCTACAAGGTGCGCGGCGTCGCCAGCTGGTACGGCAAGAAGTTCCACGGCCAGAAAACCTCGATCGGCGAACCCTACGACATGTTCGCGATGACCGCCGCCCACCCCACCCTCGCGCTACCCTCCTACGTACGCGTCACCGGCGTGCAGAGCGGCAAGACGGTAATCGTCCGCATTACCGACCGTGGCCCTTTTCACGCCGACCGCGTCATTGACCTTTCCTATACCGCCGCCTACAAGCTGGGGTTGATCAACGGCGGCAGCGGCATGGTGGAAGTCGAGGCGATCATCCCCGGCGAGGCCGCAGGAACCGCCTACGCCCAAGCCACGCCGACTCCACCGCCGGTGGTGCGTGTCAAACCGGCGGAACGCGACGAAATCGAATTGCTCGCCCAGCGCATGGCGCTCGAGGAACGCCCGGTGCAGACAGCGGCAATGGCCGGCATGAGTAGCGACAGCGGCATCGCGAAAGGTGTCTATCTGCAACTCGGTGCCTTCAGCAATGCCGAAAACGCCGAGACCCTCAAGAACCACCTGGCCCGCGAACTCGACTGGCTCGCCGAGCCGATGCGCATTCAGCCGGGTGGCAGCATCCATCGCCTGCAGCTCGGCCCCTACGCGTCACGCGCCGACGCCGACCGCGTCGCCGAACGGATTCGCCTGGCCCTGGGCTACAAGCCGACCATCGTCCTGCGCTGATCCGCCGCGCAATCTGGCTCTCCTTTGACCGGCATCAATGGCGGACGTGGGTAGCTGGCTATACTGCCCCGCTTGACTTCCCGGTTTGCCCCATGCCTTCCCTGCCCGATCTCGTTTGCCCGGCCGGCAGCCTGCCGGCTCTCAAGGCCGCCGTCGATAACGGCGCCGATGCCGTCTATCTCGGCTACAAAAACGACACCAACGCCCGCAATTTCGCTGGCCTCAATTTCGACCAGAAGACCATGGCCGAAGGCATTCGCTACGCTCACAGCAAGGGCCGCGAAGTGCTGCTGGCGATCAACACCTTCGCCCAGGCCGGCCGCGTTGCCGACTGGCAAAAGGCCGTCGATGGCGCCGTCGATCAGGGGGTCGATGCCATCATCCTCGCCGATGTCGGCCTGCTCGACTACGCTTGCCGCCGCCATCCGCAGCAACGGCTGCATCTGTCGGTGCAGGGTTCGGCCACCAGCTACGAGGCGATCAATTTCTGCCAGCGTGAATTCGGCATCCAGCGCGCAGTGCTGCCGCGTGTGCTGACCCTGGCGCAGGTCGAACACGTCATCAAGAACACCAGCGTCGAAATCGAGGTCTTTGGCTTCGGCAGCCTGTGCGTAATGAACGAGGGACGCTGCTGGCTGTCCTCCTACGCCTGCGGCGAGTCGCCCAACACCGTCGGCGCCTGCTCGCCGGCCAAGTACGTCAAGTGGGACAAGCAGCCCGGCGCCATGGAAACCCGGCTTAACGGCATCCTGATCGACCGCTTCGCCGACAACGAGCCGGCCGGCTACCCGACGCTGTGCAAGGGCCGCTTCGAGGTGCAGGGCGAGACCTATTACGCGCTGGAGGAACCGACCAGCCTCAACGTGCTGTCCATCCTGCCGGAAATAATCAAGATCGGCGTCCGCGCGATCAAGGTTGAGGGCCGCCAGCGCAGCCCGACCTACGTCGCGCAAGTCACCCGCAACCTGCGCGCGGCGCTCGATTCATTGCGCGATGGCAGCGAGCGGTTCCACGTGAAACCGGCGTGGCAGGCCGAACTGTCCAAGGTTTCCGAAGGCAGCCAGGCGACGCTGGGCGCCTACAACCGGCCATGGAGATAAGCATGAAACTCGCGCTCGGCCCCCTACTCTACTTCTGGCCCAAAGCCGAGGTCATGGCGTTCTATGCTGAAATGGCTCAGAACCCGGCCATCGACATCATCTACGTCGGCGAGGTCGTCTGCTCGCGCCGCCAGCAACTGCGCACCGCCGACTGGATCGGCCTGGCCCGCGACCTGAGCGACGCCGGCAAGGAAGTCGTCGTCTCGGCGCAGGCGCTGCTCGAATCGGAAAGCGACCTCAAGGCCTTGCGCCGCCTGATTGATGAAGCAGGATGCAAGATCGAAGCCAACGACCTGGGTGCGGTCAACCTCGCCCAAGGCAAGGAATTCGTTGCTGGCCCGCATCTCAACATCTACAACGAGGCAACGCTCGCCACCTACGCCCGCTACGGCATGACGCGCTGGGTGCCGCCACTGGAGGCGACGCGCACGCTGGTCGAAACCCTGCACGCCAGCCGCCCGGCCGGCGTCGAAACCGAGGTCTTCGTTTACGGCAAGCTGCCGCTGGCCTTCTCGGCACGCTGCTTCACCGCCCGTCATTACAACCTTAACAAGGACGACTGCCAGTTCAAGTGCCTCGATCACCCTGAGGGCCTGACGCTGAAAACCCGCGAGGGCCAGGACTTCCTCTGCATCAATGGCATCCAGACCATGTCGGCGCAAAGCTACAACCTGCTGCATGAAATCCCGACGCTGCGCGATCTGGGTATCGACATCGCCCGCATCAGCCCGCAACAGACGCATATCAACGAGATCATCGCTGCCTTCGATGCTGCACGCCGCAGCGAGGCGGTCGATGTCGACGGCAGCGCCTGGAATGCCAGTGGCCAGGTCGATGGCTACTGGTTCGGCGACGCCGGCATCCATCAACATCACACGCAAGCCCTTGCCCATCTGGGAGCGACCGCATGAGCGACTTCAACATCCCCAAGTTCCGCCTGCCTGGCTTCGTTGCCGGCATCGGCGAAAAATTGCCACAATGGCCACACGGACTCGCCCTCGTCGCCGGACTCAACGCCGCGCTGAAAATGAAATTGCTGCCCGAAAGCGAGTTGACCGCACTCGACGGCAAGCTCTTCCGCGTCCAGGTACGCGACACCGGCGGCACGGCCCACTTCACTTTTAGCGGCGGCCTCTTCCGCCCGGTTTTCCGGCCCGAACGCGAGCCCGACCTCGCCTTTGCAGCCAACCTCTCGGCCTATCTGCAACTTCTGACGCGCCAGGAAGACCCGGACACGCTGTTCTTCAACCGCGAACTCGAAATTACCGGCGACACGGAACTGGGATTGATCGTCAAGAACATGCTCGACGCTGTCGAATGGCCGAAGCTGCCGCGTCTGCCGCTGCCGTCGCGTTGACCCTCGCGTACCAGCGGGCCACGCGCGGGAAATTTCCTCTTTTTCGTGGTCGACCCCAACTAATGGTCGTTCTTCAATTGCCGACGGAGATCACGGCCTCGTCTTCTTCTCCCGTTGCAGGTCGTCTGGCAGCCGACGTATGGACCATGCCGGTCGGACAACTCGGATTGGCAACGGCAACGATGCTGAGCACTTCCTCCTGATCGACCGGCATCTCAAGGCTCTCGCGGCCGTGTAACATGGCGCCACCAAGGTAGACGGCAAGACCGTTTGCCAAGCTGCCATCGGCACACAGGAGCGATTCGCCCAGGGCCGGATACTCGTGACCGAGCGCCTCCAGCACCTCGCCCACAGTCTCGCCGCTGGCCATGATCTCGCCGCGACCTTTGGCAAGGGGGCGCAGGATGGGGGGAATGCGGACAGATACAACAGGGCAGTCACTCATCAACATGGCACACCTCCTTTTCGCTATGTGTATTTGACAGCCCCGGTGCGCCAAGTTCACAAAAAAAAACGGGAGGCCGCTGCCTCCCGTTTCGCTCGATTCAGAGCCTTTTGACTCGATCAGGCCTTTTTCTGGGCATCCAGACGGAACTTGACGTAGCTGCCCGGTGCATCCTCGATGACCTTGAGGGCGCCGTCTTCCGGCTTGCGTGCCTTGACCTTGGCGCTGCCGCCGGGCAGGTCAGCCAGCCACTGATTCCAGTGCGTCCACCACGAACCGGCGTTCTGGGTGGCGCCAGCCAGGAAGTCTTCCGGGCTTTCCGGCAGGTTGCCGTCGGTGGCGTCATTGGTCCAGAAACCGTACTTGTTGGCGACCGGCGGGTTGACGATGCCGGCGATGTGGCCGGAGCCACCCAGCACAAACTTGGTCTTGCCGGACGGCAGGCGGGCACCCATGTAGGTGCTCTTCCACGGCGCGATGTGGTCTTCGACCGTCGAGATGAAGTAGCACGGGGTCTTGACCTTGCTGATATCGATCTTGACGCCGCCCAGTTCGATGCCACCCGGATCCTTGAGCTTGTTACCCAGGTACATGTTGCGCAAGTAATAGCTGTGCATCGCGGCCGGCATGCGGGTCGAATCGGAGTTCCAGTAGAGCAGGTCGAAGGGGAACGGATCCTTGCCCATCAGGTAGTTGTTGACGACGAAGGACCAGATCAGGTCGTTGGCGCGCAGCATGTTGAA
>JAEUOH010000185.1 GCA_016790845.1 Dechloromonas sp. | reverse complement strand
TCCCGCCTCGGCCCATTGACCGCCGCCGAGCGCAAGGCCCTGATCGATGCCTCGCCCATGCTTGCCACTTACGGCCAGAGCGTCGACCGCGAATCGGCATTCGAGGTGCTACGCGGCAAGCCGGCCGCCACCCAGGCGGCGCCCGGTGCCATTCCCGCCCCGCCGGCCAGCGGCGGCGGGCTGGACGCCAACGATTGGGGCAACCATACGACCCAACCGCAAACGCAACCCAAGGCTCGCCCGGTGCCGCAGCAACGCCAGAGCGCACCCACCCCTCAGGAATCCGGTGGCGGCATCCTCGACAGCATCGGTGACCTGCTGGGCGGCACCACCGGCCCGCGCGGCGGCCACCGCGAAGGCGTTCTCGAGGCCGCCGCCAAGAGCGCCGCACGTGGCATGGCCAGCAGTGTCGGCCGCGGCCTGGGCAATCAAATATTGCGCGGCGTGCTGGGATCGATTCTCGGCGGGCGGCGCTGATGTTGGACAGGGCGTTTGCCGAGCACTTCGCCGCCGACTGGGTCGCCGCGTGGAACGCCCATGACCTTGACAGGATTCTGGCGCACTACGCCGACGACTTCGAGATGACATCGCCGGTGATCGTGCAGATCGCCGGCGAACCCTCGGGCACGCTACGTGGCAAACAGGCGGTAGGCGTTTATTGGCGGAAGGCGTTGCAGCTGATTCCGGATTTGCAATTCGAGCTGATCTCGCTTCTCGTCGGCGTCGGCAGCGTCACGCTTTATTACAAGGGGGCGCGCGGCCGGCTGGCAGCAGAAGTCTTCCACTTCGGCCCTGACCGGAAAGTCGTCAAGGCCTTCGCCCATTACGCCGGCTGAATTTGGTTTTTGTGCGTTTTGGCGGGTCGACCGCAACCGGTGTGCCGCCGCTCAGATCCAGCGCCGGTCGGCGGTAAACATGATGCCGAGCCAGGCTTGTTCCAGCGGCAGGCCGATGGCTTCCCAGATGCGGCTGCGCAGCCGATCCAGTTCGGGAATGCTCTGCGGCCTGAAATTGGGGCCGGCCACGATGTTGATCTCGATGAAATGGATGCGTCCGGTCTTGGCGATGTGGGTCGAGTAATCGGCGATGTCCTCGGCCGCCGCGATGTCGCGCATCACCGCATTGACGCGCTGGGCGACCGCGTCATCGGGGTTGGTGATCTGCAGGACTTCGCGCATGTTCTCGTAGAGAATCTTCATCGGCACCGGGATCAGCAACAGCGCCATCAGTATCAGCACCGCGCTATCGGCATAGCGCCCCCACCATTCGCGCCAGGGCTCGGGTAGCACCCAGACCATCGCGAAGCCGAGCATCGTCACCAGGCTGAAGCTCATGCTGATCATCCATTCACGGGCATCGTTGCGGATCAGCTGCGAGCCGATACGCTTGGCTACGCGGGTTTCGTAGGCCCAGACGACAGCGCAAACGGCGGCGCTGAGCAGGCTGTAGATGACCACGCTGCCAGCGTCGACCGTATGGCCGCCGATGCGCAGGCCCTCGAGGCCGTTGAACAGGGCGTAGAGACAAACGACCAGCAGGATCAGGTTGTTGAAGCTGTTGACCAGCGGCTCGATGTGCGCGTAACCGTACTGGAAGCGGCGGTCGGCCGGCTTTTCGACGATGCGCGCCGCCAGCAGGTAGAGGCCGGAACCGACCAGGCTGGTCAGCGCGTAGAAACCGTCGAGCATGACCGCTTCGGAACCGATATAGAGCCCGTAGCCGATGCCGGCAATGGCGAGCCCGACGATGGTGATGACCGAAATGCGTAGCGTGCGTTGTTCGAGTCGGTTGGCCTGTTGTCGGGTCAGTTTCTGGTACATGATTGGTAGCGCGGTCAGGGCGAGGCAGTTGCGGGGTGCCAGCAAGTTGTCATGGCGAGAACCAACTGCGGATATTACCAATTGCCAATATCGTTGAGCATGTATTCAATGGCCGCCTGAACGCGATATAACTTGAGCGAACTTGAAGAAACCGAATTCTCCGACAAGCATTCCCGCCTGGGGGGCCACGCTGGCCTTGCTGGCGGCGCTCGGCTTTTCGCTGAAGGCGATTTTCGTCAAGCTGGCCTACCCTTATGGCGTGGACGCGATCACGTTGCTCGCGCTGCGCATGGGCTTCGCACTCCCGGTTTTCCTGTGGGTCGGCCTGGCAGAGCATCGGCGGGCCAGCGGCCAGCTGGCGCCTGGCGACTGGGGGCGGCTTTTCGTGCTCGGCTGCCTGGGCTACTACGGCGCCAGCATCCTCGATTTCTGGGGACTGCAATTCATTTCCGCCGGGCTGGAGCGCCTGATCCTGTTCACTTATCCGACGCTGACCATCCTGATCGGCGTGCTGTTCCAGGGCAAGACCTTTTCCCGGCGCGAAGCGATAGCGCTGGTGCTTTGCTACACCGGCATCGGCTTCGCGTTCGCTCACGATCTCGGACAGGGCGAAGCGCGCGACGTGTGGATCGGCGGCGCGCTGGTCTTCGCTTCCAGCGTTTCCTATGCGCTCTACCTCTCGGGCAGCGCGCCGATGATCGGCCGCCTGGGCGCCATGCGTTTCTCGGCACTGGCGATGTTGATGTCGTCGGCCGTCACGCTGCTGCATTTTTGCCTCGTCCAGCCGTTGACCGCGTTCATCCAGCCGTGGCCAGTCTATGGCTGGGGGCTGGCGATGGCGCTGTTCGCCACCGTCATCCCGGTCTTCGCGCAGTCGGCGGCGATCCGCCGGCTGGGGGCGGGCCGCGCCTCGCTATATGGCATGGTTGGCCCGCTCCTGACCATCGGCTTCGGCTGGTGGTTGCTGAGCGAGCCGATCTCCGTGGCACAGATGATCGGCGCCGCGCTGGTCGTCGCCGGGATTCTGATCGTCAGTCGCAAATGATGGCGCACGCTTCGGGTTAGAATCCCGGCATGATCGGCATTCTCCTCATCACCCATGGCAGCTACGGCGAGGCACTCGTGCAAAACGCCTGTCATGTGCTGAACAAGCGTCCCGCACAGCTCAATCAGCTGGGCGTTGCGGCGCAGGACGATCCGCTCGACCTGCTGCCGCTCGCGCGCCAGATGCTCGCTCTGGTCGACAACGGCAAGGGCGTGCTGGTGCTGACCGACATCTTCGGCGCCACGCCTTCCAACCTGGCGCTCAAGCTGCTCGAACCGGGGCGTTTCGAAGGCATCGCCGGGGTCAATCTGCCGATGCTGCTACGCGCCCTGACCTATCGCGAACGGGGCATGGAAACCTTGCTCACCCGCGCCATCGCCGGTGGGCGCGACGGCGTACTCAACATGCAGGACTGAACGATGCTGACCAGAGAAACCGAAATCATCAACAAGCTCGGCCTGCATGCGCGGGCCTCGGCGAAGCTGACCCAGCTTGCCGGGAAGTTCAAGTGCGAAGTCTGGATGGCCAAGGGGCCACGCCGCATCAACGCCAAGAGCATCATGGGCGTGATGATGCTGGCCGCCGGCAAGGGCTCCAAGGTGACGCTGGAAACCAACGGTGTCGACGAGCAGGAAGCGATGGATGCGCTGCTGGCGCTGATTGCTGACTATTTCGGCGAGGGGGAGTAATTATGAGTTTTACGCTGCATGGTCTTGGCGTTTCCGGTGGCATCGCCATCGGGCGCGCCATGCTCATGTCGCATGCGACGCTCGAGGTGTCGCACCTGACCATCGCACCGCGCATGGTCGACAAGGAAATCGCCCGCTTCGACGCGGCCGTCAAGGCGGTCAAGAGCGAGCTGGGCACGATGAAGGAGACGACTGAGCACGCGCCAGCGGAACTGGCTGCCTTCATCGACATCCACACCATGTTCCTCGAGGATCCGGAACTGGTCGACAAGCCGCGCGAGATCATCCGCGAGCGCCGCTGCAATGCCGAATGGGCGCTGGTGCAGCAGATGGAGTACCTCGTCGCGCAGTTCGAACAATTCGAAGATCCCTATCTGCGCGAGCGCAAGCTCGATGTCGTGCAGGTCGTCGAGCGGGTGATCAAGGAATTGCTGGGCCACCCCGGCCGCGCCGTGATGAAGACGGCCAAGGGCGTCACCGAGGAAATGCTGATCGTCGTCGCCCACGACCTTTCCCCGGCCGATGTCATCGCCTTCAAGGATCACCGTTTTGCCTCGTTCATCACCGATGTCGGCGGCTCGACCTCGCACACCGCCATCCTGGCGCGCAGCCTGGCGATTCCGTCGGTGGTCGGCATGGAGAACGCGCGCTCGCTGATCCGCGATGGCGAGCAACTGATCGTCGATGGCAACCGCGGTGTCGTCATCGTCAATCCGGATCAGCGCGTGCTGGAGGAATACCAGCTCCGCAAGCACCAGATCGAGCTGGAAAAAACCAAGCTCAAACGGCTCAAGACCGCCCCGTCGCAGAGTATCGACGGCGTCGACGTCAAGCTTTTCGCCAATATCGAGCTGCCGGGCGACGTGCCGGGCGCGCTTGAGGCCGGCGCCGAAGGGATCGGCCTGTTCCGCACCGAATTTCTTTTCCTCGACCGCGGCGACATGCCCGACGAGCAGGAGCAGTACGAGGCCTACAAGAAAGTGGTCAAGGGCATGGGCGGGCGCCCGGTCACCATTCGAACCTTCGACCTCGGCAACGACAAGGATATCCGGCCCGACGACAATTTCGGCGATCGCGTGCAGACCAATCCGGCCCTTGGGCGGCGCGCCATCCGCCTTTCGCTGGCCGAGCCGCGCATGTTCCAGACGCAGCTGCGCGCCATCCTGCGCGCCAGCAAATACGGGCCGATCAAGCTGCTGATTCCGATGCTGGCGCATGCCCACGAGATCGACCAGACGCTGGCTGCGCTGGAGCAGGCGAAATCCAGCCTGCGCGGCGAGAAGGTCACCTTCGACGAGAGCATCGAAGTCGGCGGCATGATCGAAATCCCGGCCGCCGCGCTCGCTGTCGGTCTCTTCCTGCGCCGCCTCGACTTCCTGTCGATCGGTACCAACGACCTGATTCAATACACCCTGGCCATCGACCGTTCCGACGAGCAAGTCTCCAATCTCTACGATCCGTTGCACCCGGCGGTGCTGATGCTGATTGCCCACACCCTGTCCAGCGCCGAGAAGGTCAACATCCCGGTTTCCGTGTGTGGCGAAATGGCCGGCGATCCGAAACTCACCCGCCTGTTGCTCGGCATGGGGCTGCGCATTTTCTCGATGCATCCGTCGCAGATCCTCAAAGTCAAGAGCCGGGTGCTCAAGTCGGACGTGAACGAACTGGTGCCCAATGTGCGCCGCATCCTGCGCCTTGACGAACCGGGCAAACTGCAGGAAGCGCTGGAAAAGCTCAACGCCTGAATCGCAGCGTCGCCGGTTGCGGTCGACCCCGGAAAAGGGGCAAAAATGCTGATGAGGCTTAGGCAGGGCTGCCGCCAAAACGCTTTGCCGGTGTGCTTCTTCAGGGCGGGTACCGCGCTCTACGATGAACATCAGCCCCTGATTCCAAGGAACTAGACAATTCGTCGAGCGACAATTTGTCGCATTCCCCCGGCTGTCCGGGCCGGGTACGATTGCGGCCGCAAAAAAAACAAATACTCACGGCCCGCAGAGAAAACAAGAATTGGGGAATTTCATGGGGTATCGCATTCGTCCGCTGGCGGCGGCTGTCGCCGTTCTTTTTTCCGGCGCCGCCGTTCCATCGTTGGTAATGGCGCAGAGCCAGCCAGTCGGCCCGACTGTCCTTGACGATGTCGTCGTTCATGGCACGCGCGATCAGGCAACGAGCGGTTTCGGCAATCCCTCCGCCATCAGTAGCGAAGAGGTGAAGATGCTGCGTCCGGCGACCAGCGATACCGCCACCCTGATGCGCGATGTGCCCGGCATGCAGTTCCAGAGTGCCGGCGGCATCTCCAGCCTGCCGGTGATTCGCGGTCTGGCCGACGACCGCAACCGCATTCTTGTTGACGGCATGGATCTGATCGCTTCGTGTCCCAACCACATGAATCCGCCGCTGTCCTACCTCGATCCAAGCAGTGTTTCATCGCTCAAGGTCTATCCTGGCATCGGCCCGGTCAGCATCGGCGGCGACAGCATCGGCGGCACCATCATCGCCGCGGGACGTCCGCTGCCTTTCGCGGCACCCGGGGCCAGCCTGCTAACCACCGGCGAAGTCGGCGCTTTCTATCGGAGCAATGGTGACGCCTGGGGCGGGAACATTTACGCCGCAGCGGCGACCGATTCGCTCAGCATCGCCTATACAGGCTCCTACGCTCAATCCGACAACTACAAGGCGGGCGGCAACTTCAAGTCAACAACTGCCACGGGTAACCCCGGACAATCCCTGGCCCTTGATGAAGTCGGGTCGTCGGCTTACAAGACCTGGACCCAGCAACTGGCGGTCGGCTTTCAGGGCGACGGAAATCTCGTCGAATTCAAGTACACCTTCGTCAAAGCGCCGGAACAACTGTTTCCGAACCAGCGTATGGACTCGCTGGATAACGAGCAGCAGCGTTTCAATCTCAACTACGCCGGCCAGTTTGGGTGGGGCAAGCTCGATGCGCGGATCTACCACGAAACGGTCGATCACTACATGAACTTTGGCCCGGACAAGCGCTTCTGGTACGGCGGGGGCATGATGACGACGGTCGGCATGCCTTGTTCGCCGATCAGCGCCAACTGCGCTGGCGGTATGCCGATGTATACCGCCAGCAAAAACACGGGCGGTACCGTGGCTGCCGATATCAATCTGAACGAGAAGGACCTGCTGCGTGTCGGCGCCCTCTATCAGCACTACACGCTTAATGACTGGTGGCCACCCTCGGGCGGTGGCATGTGGCCGGGTACATTCGAAAACATCAATGACGGCGAGCGTAACCGCTTCGGTTTGTTCGGGGAGTGGGAATCGCAGCTGAATGCCCAGTGGAAGACGCTGCTCGGCGCCCGCTATGAGAATGTGCAGATGGATACCGGTACCGTTCACGGCTACAACCCCACCACGAACGGCATGGGGATGATGGTCAACGACCAGAAGAAGGATGCTGCCGCCTTCAATTCGCAGGATCGCAAACGCACCGACAACAACTGGAACCTGACCGCACTGGCCCGCTATACGCCGTCGGATATGGCCGACATCGAATTCGGTGTCGCACGCAAAACCCGTTCGCCCAACCTCTACGAGCGTTACACTTGGTCGACCTGGTCGATGGCGGCGGTCATGAACAATACGGTTGGCGACGGCAACGGCTATATCGGTAACCTGGACCTTAAACCCGAGACGGCGCATACCGTCTCCGCGACTGTGGATTGGCATGCTGCCGACCGCTCGTGGGAAATCAAGGCAACGCCGTACTACTCACGCGTTACCGATTACATCGATGCCATCCGTTGTACGAGCGGTGCTTCGTGCACGCCAGCAAACCGGACGACGAGCAACCAGTTCGTCGTGCTGCAATATGACAACACCTCAGCCACCCTGTACGGAATCGACGTTTCTGGTCAGGCCGCGCTTGCGCAGACATCCGTCGGCGATTTCGGTCTGCGCGGCGTACTTAGCTACGTCAATGGCGAAAATCGCGACACCGGGGATGGTCTTTACAACATCATGCCGCTCAATGCCCGCGTCGCTCTCACCCACCAGATCGGCGGCTGGAACAATGTCCTCGAAGTCATCGGCGTCACCCGCAAGGACGATGTCTCGGAGGTACGCAACGAACTCGAAACGCCGGGTTACGGGCTCACCAACCTGCGCCTGAGTTATTCCTGGAAGCAGGCACGGATCGACTTCGGGGTCGAAAACCTGTTCGACAAGTTTTACTACGCACCGCTCGGTGGCGCTTATGTCGGCCAGGGATCGACGATGATGCTCAACCCCGGCAATCCCTCCTGGGGAACCGGTGTGCCGGGGGCCGGGCGTACGATCTATACGGGGCTGAACCTCAAGTTCTGAGCCTGCATGTGCCATTACGGAGCGGAAGAAAAGGCAACAAGTTGAACCAGCCTGAGAAATGAGCCAACCGCGCCACGCCCTATCCTTCCGCCCGGGCACGCCGATCTACGGAATCGGCGTACCCGGGCTGGCTTGGCGCGTCGAGCGCGGCTCGGTGCGACTGGACGGTAACGGTACGCCGGGCGAAGCGCGCTTCGCCAGCCTGGCGTTGCCGGGCGACATCATCGGCAGCGAGGCCATGCTCTTCGGCACCTATGCCTTCGCCGCCAGCGCACTGACCGAATGCGAGCTCTCACCGTGGCCAGAGGGGGCTGCCAGCGCCCGTAGCGGCTCCCTGCTGCGTTCGCTGGCTACCGCCCAGCGGCGGGCCGCCGATCTCGTTGCGCTGCGCGGCGGCGAAGCCGTCCGCCGGGTGATCGGCCTGATCCGTATCATGGCCAACAGCAACGATGATGCCGCGCAACACGTCGTCCTGCCAACGCGCCAGGACATCGCCGACATCACGGCACTGCGTCTGGAAACCGTCTCGCGCATCATCAAGCGCCTGGAGCGTGACGGTATGCTGCAGCCCGTACGCATCGATGGCGTGCACGCGACGCGCAGCTTTGCCGTCGATTTCGGGCGGCTCGCTGTTTAGCGGCCGGTGGCATGCTCGCCGGTGGAGGGCGGGGGCCGATTACAATAAGACAATGAAGGCTGATCTTCTTGCCGATCCAGTTCCGGTTCGCCTGCTACCGCATTACCTGCCCTACCTGACGCTGTCGCTGCTGGTACACACATTGCTGGCCCTCTGGCCGCGCTTCGGCGCGTATCAGGAGGCGCTGCCACCGCCGGTCGACGTGCTGGCTGTCAGTTTCGTCGCCCCGCCGGCACCGCTTCCAGCAGTTGGGGCCGAGGTTCGTCCAGCGGAACCGGCCCACATTCCGCCACCGCCGCAAAAAGTGACGCGCACGCCGCGCACGTCAGTCTCAGCCGTCAATCGAAACAACGCGCCGTTTGCCGTCAGTGCCACGCCGGATACCGTAGCGGCCGCACCCCTGCCCATGGCCCCAGCCGGCGATGGTCGGCCGCCGGTTGCACCCGTGCTCGCGACCGCACCACGTTTCAATGCCGCCTACCTGCATAATCCGGCCCCGGTCTACCCGCCGTCTTCCCGCCGTCTTGGCGAGGAAGGCAAGGTGCTGCTCCACGTCAAGGTCAGCGCTACAGGGCAGCCTGTTGCGGTCGACCTGGAAAAAAGCAGCAAATTCGAGCGACTGGACGAAGCGGCACGCCAAGCCGTCGCGCGCTGGCGTTTCGTGCCGGCCAAGCGCGGCGACGAAGCGGTCGAGGGCTCGGTGATCGTCCCCATCGTCTTCCGACTGGATGATTGAAGGCCAAGCGGGTAGAATCGGGAACTTGTCGTCGGACAACGGGTCATACCGGCGTCCAGAACTTTGGGGGCGACATGGCTTCGACGTGGGTTGCGAAGCAGGACAGGGCATACCGAGGGCCAGTGACCTCGTAAATCCATCTGGAACGCATTAACTGCCAACGACGAGCGTTTCGCTCTAGCCGCTT
>JAEUOH010000035.1 GCA_016790845.1 Dechloromonas sp. | reverse complement strand
TGCGCAAGAAGCTGGAAGCCGGGGGGGTCAAGATAGCCACGGTGCGTGGCCTGGGTTACTGCCTTGAACGACCCCAGGCGGAGTAATTCCCCCACATCGGAAAGCGAGCGCTCGCTATTTGGCGAGATTCTCGACTGGATGTTGGCGCCCTTGCTGTTCGTCTGGCCGCTGAGCATCGCCTTCACGCATTACTTCGCAAACAACGTCGCCAATTTCCCTTACGACCAGGCATTGCGCGAACACGTGACGGCAATCTCGCGCCAGGTCAAACTGGTCAACGGCAAGCCCGTCCTTGCCTTGCCCGCCTCCGCGCGGGCCCTGCTGCGCGCCGATGAAACCGACAACGTCTATTTTCATGTGGTGAGCCGCGAAGGAAAACTCCTGGCCGGCGATCGCGAATTGCCAATGCCGGATCTCGACGTCGATCCGGACGCCCTCTCCGGGGATATCTATTTTCGCGACATCGAAATGAAAGGGCAGGATGTCCGTATCGCGTATTCCTACGTCGCCGATGGTCAGATGCCCCGTGACCGCTGGATTCTCGTCGAAGTCGGCGAGACGATGGAAAAGCGCACGCAACTGGCCAACAAGATCGTCGCCAGCGTCATCCTGCCCCAGTTCATCATCATCCCGCTGGCCGTGATGCTGGTCTGGTTCGGCCTGTCGCGCGGTTTACGCCCGCTGACCCGGTTGCGCAAGACCATCGAAACCCGCGATCCGGCCGATCTCTCACCCATTGCAACGCGCCGCGTGCCGGAAGAGTTGGAGCCGCTGGTCGAGGCCTTCAACGAAATGCTGGAGCGCATGAAACGCAACGTCGAAGCGCAGCAGCGATTCGTTGCCGATGCCGCCCACCAGATGCGCACACCGCTGACCGGCCTCAAGACCCAGGCTCAGTTCGCGATCCGCGAATCGGATCCCGAATCGCTGCGCCATGCCTTGCGCCAGATTGCGGTCGGTGTCGATCGCGCCGGCCGCCTGGTCAATCAATTGCTGGTCCTGGCGCGCGCGGAAGGGGGCGAGGCCGCACAGCAAGGCCACGAACCGCTCGACCTGACCGCACTGATCCGCGAGGTCGTCGAGGATTGGGTCATGGTGGCGCTTGAGAAGCGTATCGATCTCGGTTTTGAAGCGGAACAGCCGGCGATGGTGAGCGGCAATCCCGTCCTTCTGCGCGAAATGGCCAAGAACCTGATCGACAATGCGCTGCGTTACACGCCGTCCGGCGGACACGTGACCTGCCGTATTCTAAGTGCGCGGCTTGTCACAACATTCGAGGTCGAGGATGACGGCGTGGGCATCACCGAAGCCCAGTCGGAGATGGTTTTCGAGCGCTTTTACCGTGTCGATGATGCCTCGACCGAAGGTAGCGGCCTGGGACTCGCGATCGTGCGGGAGATCGCCATCCAGCACGACGCCATCGCCATGTTGCGTCCGAACCCCGCCGGGCGCGGTGCCGTGGCGCGCGTGGTCTTCCCGACCTGGCACCCGCCACCCGCCCCCTTACCCATGCCGGACGACTTTTCCGAGCTCTATCGCCAATCGCCCCCAATCGGCACTTGAGCCACGTTTTTGTTTCGACTAGGTTGCGGCACCCGAAACTCATCGCTATAATTCGCCCTCCCTTGGCCAATTAGCTCAGTTGGTAGAGCAGCGGATTGAAAATCCGCGTGTCCGTGGTTCGATTCCGCGATTGGCCACCAATAGATTCAAGCACTTAGCCCAGCTCATAAAGCTGGGCTTTTTGCTTTTTTGGCCTCATGTAATCACTTTGTAATCAAATTTTGGCAATGTCAGTACATCCAAATCAATGCATAAATAATGCACCTCCGAAAAGAACGTCCGCAGCAACGCAGCTAATCGCTGTTAGTAAGCTGCATCGGTCGCGAGAACGCGGGTCTTGAGGAAGCGAGCAGCCCAAGGCCAGTTAACGAGAAGCACGGACCAACTGGCGGATGAAGCGGGAACGGTTGTCGCCGGGGTATACGACGGATTGGGACGGGCTGCCGGTGGTGTTGGCGCGGTGACTTGTTGGTCATAACCACACATCATGCTCTACGCGTACTATCGGCCATGACCCGCCCGTCATCTCCACTCTAAACCAGACGCCTGACGGGCTGGTCCACTCTGAAACCAGCCGGACGGCCTACTCCAGGTCATCGGCCATTGCAGCCGTTCGACTTTTGACCAAAATCAGGCCGCAGGTGAGCGCAAACCAGACTTTCGATAAACCCGAAATTCTTGGACACACTCACGCCCACCTTTGCTGGGGCTTCAGAATTTTTTAGCCTTTGGTAGCTTTCC
>JAEUOH010000078.1 GCA_016790845.1 Dechloromonas sp. | reverse complement strand
CATCGTTGAATCCCGGCAGGGCCATGACCCAGTCGCGCAGGTCGACGAAATTGACCTTGAGCGGGTCTTTATCGGGGTAGGTGTCAGTCAGTTCGATGGCGATGTCGTTGATATCGGTCCATTTCATTTGCGGTGGCCCTCCTTCGCCATGTTGATGCTGTATTTCGGAATTTCGACCACCAGCGGGGTCGACCGCACCAGGGCCTGGCAACCAAGACGGGAATTGGGTTCCAGCCCCCAGGCCTTGTCGAGCAGATCCTCTTCCTCGTCTTCGGCCGGGTCGAGCGAATTGAAGCCTTCGCGCACGATGACATGGCAGGTCGTGCAGGCGCAGGACATCTCGCAGGCGTGTTCGAGCTCGATGCCGTTTTCCAGCAGGTTTTCGCAGATCGACTTGCCCTCTTCCGCCTCGATCACGGCGCCGTCTGGGCAATTCTCCACATGCGGCAGCACGATGATTTGCGTCATGCCTCTTCTCCCATCTTGATGTCATCGACCTTGCGGCCGGACAGCACCTTCTTGATGCTCTGGTCCATGCGGCGATGGGCGAAAGCCTGGGTTTCATAGCCGAGGTCGTCCATAGCGATGTTGATCAGGCGACGGTTGTCGCCGGCCATCGTTTCGCGCAGCTTGGCGATGGTGGCGACGATCTTGGCCGTTTCCGCTTCGTTCAGCAGGTGCGGATCTTCCTTGAGCGCAGCTTCGGTCGCCTCGATCATGCGCTGTGCTTCGACCTGCGCTTCCTTGAGCGCCCGGTTCATCGCATCGTCCTTGGCGTGTTCCATCGAATCCTTGAGCATGCCGGCGATTTCGTCATCGGACAGGCCATAGGACGGCTTGACGGTGACGCTCGCCTCGACGCCGGTGGTCTGCTCGCGTGCCGAGACCGACAGCAGGCCGTCGGCATCGACCTGGAAGGTGACACGAATGCGCGCCGCACCGGCCACCATCGGCGGGATGCCGCGCAGTTCGAAGCGCGCCAGCGACCGACAATCGGACACCAGTTCGCGTTCGCCCTGGACGACATGGATCGCCATCGCCGTCTGGCCGTCCTTGAAGGTGGTGAACTCCTGGGCACGGGCGGTCGGAATCGTCGAGTTGCGCGGGATGACTTTCTCGGTCAGGCCACCCATCGTTTCCAGCCCGAGTGACAGCGGAATCACGTCGAGCAGCAGCCAGTCGTCCTTGCCTGTCTTGTTGCCGACCAGCAGGTTGGCCTGGGTCGCTGCACCGAGCGCGACGACCTTGTCCGGGTCGAGGTTGGTCAACGGCTCCTGGCGGAAAAAGTCACCGACTGCCTTCTGCACCTGGGGCATCCGCGTCGCACCGCCGACCATAACGATGCCCTTGACGTCCTCAGCCCGCAGCCCGGCATCGCGCAAAGCCTTTTTGACCGGCTGAATAGTTTTTGAAATCAGCGTCTGGGTGATCGCCGCGAAGGTCGCGACATCGAGTTTCAGATCGACCATCTCGCCGGTCGACAGACGCGCGGTGATCGGCGCTTCCGGATTGTTGGTCAGGAACTCCTTGGCCTCGCGGCAACGCATCATCAGCAGGCGTCCATCTTCCGGAGACAGCGGCTGCAGCCTGGCCTGCTCGATGACCCAGCAGAAGATGCGGTGGTCGAAATCGTCGCCGCCGAGCGCCGAATCGCCGCCGGTGGACATGACTTCGAAGACGCCTTTGGTCAGTTTGAGAATTGAAATGTCGAAAGTGCCGCCGCCCAGGTCGTACACCGCATAGACGCCTTCCGCCGCGTTGTCCAGTCCATAGGCAATGGCGGCGGCGGTCGGCTCGTTGAGCAGGCGCAGGACGTTGAGGCCGGCGAGGCGCGCGGCATCCTTGGTCGCCTGTCGCTGGGCGTCGTCAAAATAGGCGGGCACGGTAATCACCGCGCCGACCAGATCACCGCCGAGCGCCGTTTCGGCACGTTGCTTGAGGCTTTTCAGGATTTCGGCCGACACCTCGACGGGGCTCTTGATGCCAGCGATGGTTTTCACCTTGACCATGCCCGGTGCTTCGATGAAGTCGTAGGGCATCGATTCGACATGCGCGATGTCCTTCAGCCCTCGCCCCATGAAGCGCTTGACCGAAACGACGGTGTTGCGCGGGTCGATGGCCTGCTTGGTCTGCGCGTCGTAGCCGACATCGGTCGAATTATCCGAGTGGTAACGAACCACGGACGGTAACAACGGCCGCCCCTGCTCGTCGCTCAAGCAGACTGCCATGCCGCTGCGCACCGTAGCGACCAGCGAATTGGTAGTGCCGAGGTCGATGCCGATCGCCAGCTTGTGCTCATGGGGTGCCGCCGACTCGCCCGGCTCGGCAATTTGAAACAAGGCCATTTTTATTCTTCCAGCGACGCCAGCGCGTCGTCGATTTCGTGCAGGAGTTTTTCGAGGAACATCAGGCGGCGGACGCGGTCGGTCGCCTGCGCGAAATCGCCGGCATCATCGAGCAGTTCGCCGAGTTCGGCATAGCGGCCATTGATGTCGCCGCGCAGGCGGTTGTGCAGGTGTTCGAGTTCGTGATGGTCGCCACCATTGCGCGCATCCATCACTGCTTCGCGCCATTCCATCTGTTCCATCAGGAAATCGGCCGGCATGGCGGTATTGCTTTCCGCCTGGATGTCGTGGCCGGCCAGGTGAAGGAGGTATTTAGCCCGCTCCAGCGGCTTTTTCAGCGTTTGGTAGGCCTCGTTGGCGTGCGTCGCCCATTGCATCGACACGCGGCGTTCGGCCTCGCCAGCGTCGGCGAAGCGGTCGGGATGCACCCGCGCCTGAATGTCGCGATAGCGGGAATCGAGGTCGGAGAGATCGAGCCGAAAACCACGGTTCAATCCGAACAAGGCGAAGTGGTCGGCCCTGAGATCCATCAGACGTTAAACGATTCGCCGCAGCCGCACTGGTCTTTCACGTTCGGGTTGTTGAACTTGAAACCTTCGTTCAGACCTTCGCGGGCGAAATCGAGCTCCATCCCTTCCAGATAAGGCATGCTTTTGGCGTCGACAAAGACCTTGACGCCATTGCTCTCGAAGACCAGATCCTCGGGATCAATCTCGTCGACGAATTCCAGCTTGTACGCCATGCCGGAACAGCCGCTGGTACGAACCCCGAGGCGCAGCCCGATACCCTTGCCGCGCTTGCTCAGGTAGTTGGCGACATGTTTTGCCGCCTTGTCGCTCAAGGTAACTGCCATGCTTATTCTCCGTGCTTCTTTTTGTAATCGGCCACGGCCGCCTTGATGGCGTCCTCGGCCAGGATCGAACAGTGAATTTTAACCGGCGGCAACGCCAGTTCTTCGGCAATTTCGGTGTTTTTGATGCTCAGGGCCTGATCGACCGTCTTGCCTTTGACCCATTCGGTCACCAGCGAAGACGAAGCGATGGCAGATCCGCAACCGTAGGTCTTGAACTTGGCATCCTCGATCACGCCGGACTTGTTCACCTTGATCTGCAGCTTCATGACGTCGCCGCAGGCCGGCGCGCCGACCATGCCGGTACCGACCCCGTCGTCTTCCTTGCCGAAGGAACCTACGTTACGTGGATTCTCATAATGATCAATGACTTTTACGCTATAGCTCATGTTGTTTCTCCTTGCGTTTCTTTAGTGTGCGGCCCACTGCACGGTACTGAGATCGATGCCATCCTTGTACATTTCCCACAGCGGGGAAAGTTCGCGCAATTTGCCAACTTTCTTGTGCAATAAATTGATTGCATAGTCTATTTCGTCTTCCGTCGTAAAGCGGCCGATGCTGAAACGGATGGAGCTGTGTGCCAGCTCGTCATCTCGCCCCAGGGCGCGCAGGACGTACGATGGTTCCAGGCTGGCCGAGGTGCAGGCCGAGCCGGAGGAAACCGCCAGATCCTTGATCGCCATGATCATCGACTCGCCTTCGACGTAGGCAAAGCTGATGTTGAGATTGTGCGCCACCCGATGGGTCAGGTCACCATTGACGAAGGTCGCCTCGATATCCTGAAGTCCGTTCAGAAGTTTGTCACGCAAGGCCTTGATACGCTTGTTTTCTTCGACCATTTCCTCCTTGGCGATACGGAAGGCCTCGCCCATGCCGACGATCTGGTGCGTGGCCAGCGTGCCGGAGCGGAAACCGCGCTCATGGCCGCCACCGTGCATCTGCGCTTCCAGGCGGACGCGCGGCTTGCGGCGGACGTACAGGGCACCAATGCCCTTGGGCCCATAGGTTTTGTGGGCCGAGAAGCTCATCAGATCGACTTTCAGCTTGCTCAGGTCGATATCGACCTTGCCCGTCGCCTGCGCCGCATCGACGTGGAAGATGATGCCTTTCTCGCGGCAGATTTCGCCCAGTTCGGCGATCGGCTGGATGACGCCGACTTCGTTATTGACGAACATCACCGAGGCGAGCACGGTATCCGGGCGAATCGCCGCCTTGAAGACTTCCAGGTCGAGCAGACCGTCTTCCTTGACATCGAGATAAGTCGCCTCGAAGCCTTGGCGCTCCATTTCGCGCACGGTGTCGAGCACGGCCTTGTGCTCGGTTTTGACCGTGATGATGTGCTTGCCCTTTGTGCCGGCGTAGAAATTGGCGGCTCCCTTGATCGCGAGGTTGTTGGATTCGGTGGCGCCCGACGTCCAGACGATTTCCTTGGGGTCGGCGCCAACCAGTTCGGCGACCTGTTCGCGCGCCTCTTCAACGGCGGCGTCCGCCACCCAGCCGAAGCTGTGAGAGCGCGAGGCCGGATTCCCGAAATGCTCGCACAGATAGGGAATCATTTTCTCCGCGACGCGCGGGTCGACCGGGGTAGTTGCCGAGTAATCCAGGTAGATGGGGAGTTTCATCGTCATTCTCGCTAGGCCGGGTTGTTCAAACGGCAAGCGCCGTCAGTCCTTGCAGGCGTCCGACCGTAGCCCGCAAGGCGTTGATGAATTCGTCGATATCCGACTCGCTGTTGCCGGCACCGAGGCTGACCCGCACCGCGCCGCGCGCAATTTCCGGCGCCACGCCCATCGCCCGCAACACATGCGAGGGTTCCGGATTGGCGCTGGAACAAGCCGCACCGCTGGCAACCGCGAATCCTGCGCGATCCAGCTTGCCGACCAGTGTTTCGCCGTCAATATCGGGTAGCGCGAAATAAGTCGTGTTGGGCAGACGCTCGGCGCCTGCGCCGAAAATCCGCACCCCGAGCCCGCCAAGTCCGCTTTCCAGCCGCTGCCGCAAGGCCTTCAGGCGCCGCGGCAATTCGGCAACGCGTTCGGCTGCAAGTTCCGCCGCTGCGCCGAAACCGACAATGGCCGGCACATTCTCGGTGCCTGAACGCAGGCCGCGCTCATGTCCGCCGCCGGCGATCAGCGGCTGCAGTTCGACCCGCTTGTCGAGCACCAGCGCAGCCGCGCCTTTCGGACCGCCGGCCTTGTGCGCGGAAAGCGTGATGGCATGAACGCCGGCCAGATTGAGCGCCCGGAAATCGAGTGGCAGCTTGCCCAACGCCTGCACCGCATCGCTGTGGAACCAGCCGCCGCTGGCCTTGGCCGCCGTCGCAAGTGCCGGAATGTCCTGCACGACGCCGGTTTCGTTGTTGGCCAGCATGATCGACACCAGGCTCGGGCGCGCCGCGACTATATCGGCAAAGTCGTCGAAACTTGCCCTTCCGGCAGCGTCGACCGCAACAGCCCTGACCTGCCAGCCGCTGCGCGCCAGCTGCGCCGCCGGCTTGAGGATGCATGGATGCTCGATGGCGCTGACCGCTAGCAAGCCCGGTTTGAGGGAAGCCGCCGCGCCCTTGAGAAAGAGATTGTTGGCCTCGCTGCCACCGCTGGTGAAAACCACCTCGGTTGGGTGCGCGTTGACCGTCGCCGCCACCTGCTGCCGCGCCTCGTCGACCGCCCGACGCGCCGCGCGACCATACTCGTGGCGGCTCGATGCGTTACCGAACTGGCTTTCCAGCCACGGTAGCATGGCCGCCATCACCGCCGGGTCAAGCGGCGTCGTGGCGTTGTGATCGAGATAGACGGGCTGGAACATGGCTTGAATCAGAGGGCCACGGCCGCCTTGTCGCGCGTGTTGCGCGGCCGTGGATGCGGGCCGATGCGCCGATCTTCGAGCACCGTGGCGGCGCCCAGGCTGGCCTCCTTCTCCTGCTGGCGCGCGACGAGATCGGCGAGCGACACCGAGGACAGGTAGTCGTACATCTTGGCGTTCAGCGTAGACCACAGCTCATGCGTCATGCAGCGATGCTCGTCGATGCAGTTCTCGCGGCCGCCGCACTGCGTGGCATCGAGCGGCTCATCGACGGCGCGGATGATGTCGGCCACCGTCACCATGGACAGGGGGCGCGCGATGCAGTAGCCGCCGCCCGGGCCGCGCACGCTGTCGACCAGCTTGAAGCGGCGCAACTTGCCGAACAACTGCTCCAGGTACGACAACGATATCCGCTGCCGTTCGCTGACACCGGCCAGCGCCACCGGCCCTTCGTCGCCGCGCAACGCGAGATCCATCATGGCGGTTACCGCAAATCGTCCTTTGGTGGTGAGGCGCATTCCTTACTCCTGACAAATAACCTACTGTTACGGTCAACTATATAGAATCCCGACCAAATTAGTCAACAATTTTACTCAGGTATTTTGGATCGAAACGGTCCGCTGGTTGGACTTCCTGATCGCACTTGACCCCCGCCGCCTCAAGTTCCTTAAGCAGAGAGGCCAGACGGCGGTCGGTTTCCGCCGCGTGATCAAGCAGACCGTGAATTGCCTTGGCCAGCGGATCGTCCTGGTCGCGCCCGACGGCATAAGCCGAAAACCCCATCTTCTCGGCCTGCGCCTCGCGTTGCCGGCTTTCCTCGGAATGATCGAGCACCCGCGCCGGGTTGCCGACCGCTGTGGCGCCGGCCGGCACCGGCTTGGTCACCACGGCGTTCGACCCGACCTTGGCACCAGCCGCGATGACGATCGGCCCCAGCACCTTGGCGCCGGCACCGATCACGACGCCATCCTCCAGCGTCGGGTGCCGCTTGCCCTTGTTCCACGAAGTGCCGCCCAACGTAACGCCATGGTAAAGGGTGACGTCGTCGCCGATTTCAGCGGTTTCGCCGATCACCACGCCCATGCCGTGGTCGATGAAGAAGCGGCGGCCGATGGTGGCTCCGGGGTGAATTTCGATGCCGGTCAGGAAACGCGAAATGTGCGCCACGAACCGCGCCAGCCAGCGCAGGCGATGACCCCACAGCCAATGCGCCAGGCGATGCAAAATCAACGCGTGGATGCCCGGATAGCAAGTCAGGATCTCCCAGAACGAACGGGCGGCCGGGTCGCGGTCGAAGACCGCACGGATATCCTCACGCAGATGCCGGAACATGAAACTCGATTCCCCTGAAAATTGTAGGGCGAATTTTAAAATACTCGACTGAATTTGTCAGCTATTTCCCGGAACGCCAGCCGGAAAAGACAAAGGGCCGGTCAGCGACCGGCCCTTTGCTCGAACAACGCCCGCGGGCGCTTATTCGCTATAGAAATTCACGTCGTAGGGATAAGGCTTCTGTGGCAATTTGGATTCGGCATTGGCAGCGCTGGTCTGAACATCCTGCTTCTTGTCCCACCACAGCGCACGACCGGCCTTCTGGTCTTCCACCCATGCCGGATTGTTCTTCAACTGCTCGTCGATCCACTTGGTGTGGTCGGATACGTAGCTCGTATTAACGTCGCCCATTTGGCTGCTTTCCTCAAGCTGATCAAGACAGGCTGTGATTCTAGCACGTCGACACCCTACCCGGCACCTGGCAAGGCGTTTGGAATTTGCTGGTTTTTCGCCGTAGACCGCAGCTGTGCGGCGTAATCTTGCTCCCCCGACTAGCGGAGCGTCATGGCTTGGCGTTATGCTCTTTCCCTTCGCGCCCAAGGCGCCAAAAATAGCTAAAAAGGAGAGACAACGTGCCCGCCCTGCTGCCCCAGCCCGATCCCGATGGCCTGCTCGAATACTCGGTGGTTTACACCGACCGCGCGCTGAACCACATGTCGCAACGCTTCCAGGGTGTGATGAAGGACATCTCGCGCATTCTGAAAACGGTTTACAACGCAAAATCGGCCGTCGTCGTGCCCGGCAGCGGGACTTTCGGCATGGAAGCCGTGGCGCGCCAGTTCGCCACCGGGCATAAGGTGCTGGTGATCCGCAATGGCTGGTTCAGCTTCCGCTGGACGCAGATTTTTGACATGGGCAAGATTCCTTCCGAAAGCATCGTGCTGAAGGCCCGCCAGACGGGCAGCGGCGCTCAGGCGCCCTTCGCGCCGGCGCCGATCGATGAGGTCGTCGCCGCGATTCGTGAGCACAAACCCGCCGTCGTCTTCGCACCGCACGTCGAGACGGCCTCGGGCATGATCCTGCCGGACAGCTACCTGAAAGCCGTCGGCGAAGCGGTGCGTGCGGTCGACGGCCTGTTCGTGCTCGATTGCGTCGCCTCCGGCACGGTCTGGGTGGACATGGTCGACAATCACGTCGATGTACTGATCAGTGCCCCGCAAAAGGGCTGGAGCGGATCGCCGTGCTGCGCGCTGGTGGCGCTTGGCGAACGCGCCCGCGAGCGCATCGAGGCGACGACCAGCACAAGCTTTGCCTGTGATCTCAAGAAATGGTTGCAGATCATGGAAGCCTTCGAGAACGGCGGCCACGCCTACCATGCGACGATGCCGACCGACGCCCTCGCCGCCCTGCGCGACGTGATGCTGGAAACCGAGGCCTATGGTTTCGCCAAGGTCTGCCGGGAACAGCAGGAACTTGGCCGGCGCGTGCGCCAGTTGCTGGTTGCCGAGGGCTTCCCGAGCGTGGCGGCGGAAGGCTTCCAGGCGCCGGGGGTAGTCGTCAGCTACACCAGCGATCCGGACATCCAGTCGGGCAAGAAATTCCTCGCCGCCGGTTTCCAGACGGCGGCAGGCGTGCCGTTGCAATGCGACGAAAGCGCCGATTTCCGGACTTTCCGCATCGGTCTGTTCGGGCTGGAGAAACTGCACAACCCCGAGCAGACCGTGGCCAATTTCGCCAAGGCGCTGGCCGCGGTGCGCTGAGTCATCGGCTGGCGAGCCGTGCTGCATTTCCTGGCTTTCCGGGCTGTCGACCGCAACCGGCGGCTCAGCCGAGAAGCATTACCTTCAGCTTCTGATACGGGTTAAGGCCGGACCACCAACGCATGCCGTTGTCGCGGAAACGGATACCGGCATCGCTCAATGCGAGTTTTCTGGCACCGAATTCGGTGGCGCCGCTGTCGACGATGAACCCGTGCTCCATCAGGTATCTGGCAATGGCCGGTTGAACCTGCTGGCCGCCGAGCGTCCAGCGCGTGCCGTAGCCATCGTCTGCACCGTTCAGCATCAGAATGGGGTCGTGGCAGCCCATCAGCCGCAGCACCTGGAGTGTCTCGGCGCGCATGGGAATCTCGTTGCCAGAAAAAGCGCTCATGGTCTTGGCATTATGGCGCCAATTTCTGACGCCTTTCTGCCAGCTTTACGAAAAAATGAGGGCCCGCCTGGCGCTTACCGGGCTTCCAGCGCCGCCACCAGCTGCGCCAGTTCGGCATTGCCCGGCAGCAGTGCCGCGGCCTGTTTAGCATAGCGCAGCGCGGCTTGCCGATCGCCTGCGTCGCGGCTGATCGAAACAAGCGCGCCGAGAATCTCCAGATCATCGGGATGCCGCTGGAGGGCGCCACGCAGCGTAACCAGCGCTTCGCGCCGCCGTCCGGCGGAATCCAGCGCAATGGCGTAAACGTAGGCATAGTGGGCATTTTCGGGCGCCAACCGGGCGCCCTCGGCAAGTTCCAATAGCGCGGCGTCGCGCTTGTTCTGGCGCACCAGCAGCAGGCCCAACGCATGGTGCAGGTCAGCCGCCTGCGGCAGCGTGGCCAGCCCCTGGCGCAACACCTGTTCCGCCTCGGCATCTTTTCCCTGCTGGCGCCAGGCATCGGCAAGATTGACGTAGCCACCGACGTAGCGCGGATCGATCCTGATCGCCCGCTGGTAGGCCGCAACCGCCTCGGCCGGGCGCCCCTGGCGCAGGCGCAGGTTGCCGAGATTGACGTTGACCGCCGGCCAGTCGGCATCGAGCGCCAGCGCGGCTTCATAGTCCTGCAGTGCTGCCTGGCGCTCGGCCCGCCGGTATTCCGGAATAGCGCTGTCGGGCAGGTCGGCGAGGATGTTGGCGGCCTCGATGCGCACGCCGCGCACCGGATCGCCGAGTAGCGGCGCCGCTGCCTGCAGGCGGGTCGGTGCATCGAGCGGCGCCAGCATGCCGAGCGCCGCGATGCGTACCGACGGGTCGCCATCCTGCAGCAGGGCCAGCGTTGCCGGTAGCGTGGACGGGCTGGCGAAAGGCTGGGCCAGTGTCGCGGCAGTGGCGCGCACGATGGCCGGGGTCGCCGGCGCGGCAGCCAGTTCGAGCAGGGCTGGCAGTGCCTGGATGCCGCGCGTTTCACCAGCCTGCAGCGTCGTGCCGTAGTGCGGGCGTTCGCGCCAGGCCGTGCCATGCCATTTGTCCATGGCGCTCGCCGCCCACGCCGGCTTCTTGTCGGTGTGGCACTGGTTGCAGGCATTCGGGCTGCCCAGCGATTGCGACAGATCGGGGCGCGGCACGCGCAGGCTGTGGTCCTGTCGGGCATGGATCACCATGTAGTTCTGCGTCGGCATGTGGCAATTGACGCATTGCGCGCCCTGCCCACCCACCACATGCCGATGGTGGGCCGGGGCGTCGAATTCGGCGGCGTTGTGGCAGCGGGTGCACAACGCGTTGCCCTCGGCGCGCGTCTTGAGCGAATGCGGCTCATGGCAGTCCATGCAGGTGACGCCGCGCTGGTGCATCTTGCTTTGCAGGAAGGAGCCCCAGACATAGACCTCCTCGCGCTGCTGGCCATCGGCATGGTAGTTGGGTGCCGTGAGCATGGCCAGGCGATGGCTGTCTTCGAGCGGCGCGCCGGCCTTGCGCACTTCGCTCAGCGTCGAACGGCGGGCGTGGCAGGCGGCGCAGGTATTCATGCCGGCCGTGTTGGCCGGTTTGTCGCGCACCGCGAAACGGGCGTCCTTGGACGGGAAGCTCCATGCTTCTTTCCAGCGCGAGGCCAGCGCGAGGAGGCCTTTGTCGCCCGCACCATAGGGCGCCCTGGAACTACGCGCCCACTCGACATGCGCCGAGCCCTGCCCGTGGCAAGCCTCGCAGGCGACATTGATCTCGCTGTAGGTCGTCCTATAGGTATCGCTGGCCGCGTCGTAGCCTTTTTTGAGGTCGGTCGAATGGCATTCGGCGCATTGCAGCGCCCAGTTCTGGTAGATGCCCGTCCAGTGCAACGGGTCGCGGTGGTCGATTTTTTCATCCGGCTGCAGGTGGAACCAGCGCTGGCCGCCCTGGGCTCGCGGGCGGGCATCCCAGGCGATGGGCAACATCTGGTAACGCCCGCCGGGAAATGGAATGAGGTATTGCTGCAGCGGATAGACGCCGAAGGTATAGGCGATCTCGTAGTCGGCGAGCTTGCCGTCCGCACCGTCGGTACGCACCATGAATTTGTCGCCCCGCTTGAAAAAGCGGGATTCGACACTCCGGTGGCGGAACCTGGCGTCGGCGAAATCGCCAAGAACGGTCTCGGCGTTCGCGTGCTGCATGGCAAGGTCGTGATGGGAACCGGACCACGCCTTGAATTCAGCCTCGTGACAGCTCTTGCACACCCCCGCGCCGACGTACGTCGCGGTTTTTGCCGTTTTTTCGGGGTCGACCGCAACAGGCAAAGGCTTGCCGATCAGCCAGTAGATAACCAGACCCAATATCAGCAAAGCCACGCCGCCCAGCACGAGCAGGCGCGCACCGGCCGGCTTGCGTCGTTGATCGACGGGCGGCACCGGGGCAACCGGCTCGGCTGATTTCCTGCGGGATTTCCTGGTCATGGCCGGCGGCCCGAATCGTCAAGCGTCTGCTGCGCTGCCCGGCTACTTGCGGACGAAGAATATTTCGTAGCGCTGCTTCGCCACAGCCTGGTAATAGGTACCCTTGAGCTGATCGCTGGCCGGGTCGTAGGTCAGCTCGTAAGTCGATCCGCTGTAGCCGCCCGCCTGCAGTTCCAGCGAAACACGGATGATCTTGCCGTCCAGCGCCGCCTGCGCTTTCGAGAAAGGCAGACCGTTCGGGTTGAAGTACATCGCATCGAGCTGGCCATCCGCGGCAACTCCCCGGATGGCGATCGTGTATCCGCCATCCGGCCTGACCCACCGGCCCTGCAGCACATTGAACCCGGCGCTCGCGCCGGCGGTGGAAGCGTCGCCACGCGCCGGCTTGGTAGCCTGCGCGTGCACAACCGGAGACACGCCGCCCAATGCAGCGACGACGGCCGCAGTTGCCAATAGCTTGCTGTGCATGCGGATCTCCGGCACCGTGATTATTTGGCCGGGCTCACGCCGCGCAGCGTCGCAAAGCGTTGGGCTACCAGCATGGACCACTTGTCGAAGGCGTTCTTCGCATACGACCAGGCCTGGAAAGAGTTCATGTAGCCGCTGGCCCAGGTCTGTGCGGTACCAACCGCCGAGCCGTTGACGTCGGCGGCGTACTTGCGGCCGATCTGGGTATCGCGGCACTCGGCGATGACCTGACCGTTGGCCCCATCGCGGAACTGCATTTCCATGGCGGTCTCGCCAAGGTAAGGCGTCGAGCCGGCCGGGCGGCCGGTCGCCGTACCTGAACCCGCCTCGGCGATGAAAGCGTAGGGGATCAGCGTGCCAGCCAGACTGTCGGTAACGGTGGTCGGCACCAGGTTGGTCAGGGCAATACGGATCACGACGACGCCGGGGCCGGCCTTGTCGACGACCGGCATCTGTGGCGAGAGGGCCTTGACCAGCGAGTTGTGGAAGTAATCGGTCAGCGTCTTCAGATCAGTCGGATCGATGGTCGTCTGTTCGCCTTCCTTGCCCGGCTTGGGCGGCGCGATCGAAACGACAATGCGCGAGATCAGCACCTTGTCGAACTGCTTCGGATTGAAACGGTCGTCACGCCAGCATTCGATCCCATCGATCGCTGGATTCGGCTTCAGGCGCGCGTAGTCGGTCAGGAAACCGCTCTTGGTCAACCGCGCCGTATCGGTCGCTGTGACGCTGGTGCCACTGCCGAGCACGGAATCGTACGTCTGGCAGCCTGACATCAGCGCCGTGGCGCCGGCAAGGAGACAAACACCCAGCGTGATCTTGCGTACCTTGAAGTTCATATCGATCCTTTTCCTTATCCTGATTTTAGTGAACGGCCGCCCGCGGCGTTGCCCGGAAGTTTAGCGCAGACCAAGCCGTAGGCGCGCAATCCCCGATCATATTTTGAGCGCGAGGCATGCACACACATGCCATCAAAATATTCCGAACCAATCGTCTGGCCCGTACTCCAACTTGCATTGGTCATGATCCGCCCGCCAATCCGGCATTGGTCAGACAGGATTCTCATGCCGACTTACCTTCATGCGCTGCCGCTCCTGCTGGCATTCCTCGGACTCCCTGCTTTCGCAGTGGAGCAGGAAATCGACGTCAGCGTGCGGGAAGTGGGCGATACCTTCATCGTCGAAGCCAATTTCCAGGCACCCGTCGGGGCGCGAACCGCCTGGGATGTCCTGGTCGACTACGATCACATGGCGTCGATCATGAGCAACATGGAATCGAGCAAAATCGCCAGCCGCAACGGCAATACGCTGATCGTCAAACAATCCGGCGTCGCCCGCTTCGGCATTTTCACCTATGCCTTCGAGGTCGAGCGCGAGATTCGCCTGGAGCCGATGAAACGCATCCTGACCAAAAACCTCTCCGGCTCTCTGAAGCGCATGGAAAGCGAGGTGACGCTGACGTCAGCCGGCCAGGGATCAGGCGTACGCATCGCCTATCACGGCGAATTCGTCTTCGGTTCGACGCTGGCCGGCCTGTTCGCCCAGTCCTTCCTGCGCCACGAAGTCGAAGAACAGTTTCAGGCACTGGTCGCCGAGATGCGGCGACGCGAAGCTCAACCGCTGGCGGGCACGCAATAAACCAGCCTAGTGACCTGCTTCATCGCTCCATTTCTTTTCCCCCGCAGCAATAGCGAAGGGCAGCCAGTTTTCCGGCGGCGGCAGCGGACAGGTGGCGAAGGCGGTGAAGGCGCAGGGCGGGTTGTAGGCGAAATTGAAATCGAGGGTAATTTTGCCGTCGACCGCAACCGGCACCTTGAGAAAGCGCCCAGCACCGTAGGTTTCGCGGCCACTGCTGCGATCGCGGAAAACGAAGAATATGCCATCGTCCCCGACTGACATCGGAAGTAGCGCCACCGATTCACCATCCCGCTCGAACACGGCACGCTGCGTGACGACCACTGATTTCAGTTCGCCGCTGACGTTGGGAACCTCCATGGTCAGCGCCTCCGGCAGCTTTTCCCAGCGGGCCTCGATGCGCCACGCCGGGTCGTAGGCGAAGCACGGCACACCGGCGAAATGGCGAGTCGCCGCCCAGGCCCTGTCGCGCACGCGGGCGGCCAGGCGTCCGTCGCGGTCGACGACGAAAAACGACCAGTTTTCGAGGTCGACCGCGGTCGGCTGGCCGGCATGATCGGTTTCCAGTTCGCACGCTGGCCCACCTTCCGGTTGCCAGACAACGCGCCCGTCCGCCCACAGCAATTCGCCCTGGCGCGCCGCTCCGCCCGGCAACGGCACATTGGCCTCGGTAGCGCTACCGACCAGATTGACGCCTGGCTCCAGCCAGTGCAAGCCGATCAACCCGAGCCAGCTGTCCGGCCCGGCCAACTCGGCGTGGCGCGCTGCCTGCCAGCGCCGGTGCGATGCGACACGTTCCATGTTTGCTCCTGTCAATTGCTTACCCTAGGCGACAGGGTAGCGCTGCGGCAGCCGCATTGAAAGCGGACGGCGAAGCTGACAGAATGGCCAACGAAACCTCACTGCATCCTACCGGAGATGGAAATGAAAAGAGCACTTGTTCTGGCACTGCTGGCAGGCCTGCCCATTATTGCCCAGGCCACCGATGTCAATGTCAATATCGGCAGCGCCAGGATTCAGAGCGGCAACACGACGATCACTTTCGGCGACCGCGACCGGCGCGGCTACTACTGGGATGGCAACATCTGGCGCGACCCCGTGTATTGGGAAAAGCATTACGGCAAGGGCAAGGGCAACCCGAACGCGCCAGGGCAGAACTGCCCACCGGGACAGGCCAAGAAAGGCAACTGCTGAACCAGCGCTCCACAATGGGAAAAGCGGACACCACACGGTGTCCGCTTTTTTGTGGGCGCCCGCACTCCCACTGCCACCGCGCCCAGCCGGCCGGGCAGGTTTCGCACGTGTGGAAGAAAGCTTCTGCTAGGATGGCTGCATTATTTTGACCTGCCGCCCGGGCGCCGGTTCGGCGGCGTCAATATACAGGATCACCCTCAACGGAATCGCCCATGAAAATCGACCTCCGCTTGACGCTGCACTACGGCCTGACGATCTTCCTCAGCGCCTTCCTGCTGTTTCAGGTCCAGCCGATGATCGGCAAGATGATCCTGCCCTGGTTCGGCGGCTCGGCCTCGGTGTGGACGACCTGCATGCTCTTCTTCCAGATGACGCTGCTGCTCGGCTACCTGTATTCGCACTGGGTCGTGCGCTTTCTCTCACCGCGCCAGCAGAGCCTGATCCACATCGCGCTGCTGCTGGTCAGCCTGGCGTTGCTGCCGATCAGCCCGAGTGAAGCGTGGAAACCGACCGGTGCCGAGAACCCGACGCTGCGCATCCTCGGCCTGCTGCTGGTGTCGATCGGCCTGCCCTACTTCGTGCTCTCCACCACCGGCCCGCTGGTGCAGGCCTGGTTCGCCCGCGAACGTTCCGGGCAGGTGCCCTACCGGCTGTTCGCGCTGTCCAATTTCGGCTCGATGCTGGCGCTGATCGCCTACCCGCTTGCCGTCGAGCCGGCGCTGCCGACGCTGTGGCAGTCCTACATGTGGTCGGGACTGTTCGCCTGCTTCGTCATCTCCTGCGGCCTGCTCGCCTGGCGCGGGCGCAACGGCCAGGCCAGCGTCCATCACCATCACGACGCGCAACCGATTGCGGCGCTGCAGCCGGGGCAAATGCTGCTGTGGGCGGCACTCGCCGCCTGCCCGTCGATCCTGATGGTCGCCGACACCAGTTTCCTGACCGAGAACATCGCGCCGATCCCGCTGCTCTGGGTGGCACCGCTCGGGCTCTACCTGCTCTCCTTCATCCTCTGCTTCGAGCGCCACGGCTGGTACCGGCGGCGCGTCTTCCTGCCGCTGCTCGCCTTCGGCCTGCTGGCGCTGGCCGTGCTGCCGACGCTCGGCCTCAACACGCTGCCGATCCACGTCTCGATGGGCATCAATCTGGCCGCCTTCTTCGTCGCCTGCATGGTCTGCCACGGCGAACTGGCCCGCCGCCAGCCGCACCCCAGCCACCTCACCGCCTACTACCTGATGCTCGCGGTCGGCGGCGCACTCGGCGGTCTCTTTGTCGGCGTCGTCGCGCCCTATTTCTTCAACAGCAATTACGAGCTTTCCGTCGGCATCGTCCTCACCGGGCTGGTCGTCGCCGTCGCCATCATTCCCGACCTGCGCTTTCCGCGCCCCGCCTGGCGTGCCGCCGCAGTGGCGGGCACCCTGGCCTTCCTCGCCCTGCTTTCCGCCATCCGCATCGTCGATCACCACGAGGAAAGCAGCGGCGCCGAAGCCAGCCTGCGCAACTTCTACGGCACGCTCAAGGTCTTCGCGCGCGAGGAAAACGGCTATCGCAGCATGCTGCACGGGCAGATCATCCACGGCCGCCAGTTCCTGGCGCCGGACAAGGCCATGCTGCCCACCGCCTACTACAGCGCCGAGGGCGGCGCCGGCAAGACGCTGCTGACCAAGGCGCAGCAGGGTCCGCTGCGCGTCGGCGTGGTCGGCATCGGCATCGGCACACTCGCCACCTATGGCCGCCCGGGCGACTATTACCGGCTCTACGACATCGACCCGCTGGTCATCGACGTCGCGCAGACCCACTTCAGCTTTCTCAAGGACACCAGGGCGCAAACCGACATCGTGATCGGCGATGCCCGCCTGCAGCTCGAACGCGAGGAGCCGCAGCAGTTCGACGTGCTGATCGTCGACGCCTTCTCCGGCGACTCGGTGCCCATCCACCTGCTCACCCGCCAGGCCTTCGAGCTCTATTTCCGCCACCTGAAGCCCGACGGCGTGCTGGCAGTGCACATCACCAATCGCTACCTCGACCTCCGCCCGGTCATAAAGACCGCTGCCGACCACTTCAAGCGGCCGGTGCGCATCGTCGATTTCGACGGCGACGCCGAGCGCGGCCTGTTCCGTTCGCGCTGGGCGATCATCGCCGCCGACGACACCTTCTTCTGCAACCAGGGCTTTGAGGATTCAAGGCTGCTCGCCGACCGGCCGGGGTTCAAGGCCTGGATGGACGACTACAGCAGCCTGTTCGCGGTGCTGATGTAGAAACGGCGGCGCCGAGCACCAGAGCGGCTCATATTTTCAGCTCTGCCGCCAGCGTTGCGAATGCATCGTTGACCGACAGAAAGACGCGCCCGGTCAGCGTCGGCCACAACCGGGAACGGCTCAGCCTGTCCTGCACCGGCCCCTTGACCTCGGCCAAATGGAGCCTGATGCCGCGCTCGCCGAGATCGCGGTTGATATCGCACAGCATCGCCATGGCCGTGGTATCGACACGATTCACCGCGCTCAGTACCAGCACGAGGTCGTGAATGTCGGGCGCCTCGGCCAGTTCGCTGCTGATTCGGCCTTCGATGGCGCTCAGGTTGCCGAAGAACAGGCTTTCGTCGATACGCAGGAAGATGACCCCCGGAATGGTTTCGACCGCGTGGCGGTCGGTATTGCGGAAGTGCTCGGTGCCGGCGATGCGCCCCAGACGGGCGATATGCGGTGTGCTGGCGCGCACCAGCAAGGTGATGAGCGAAAGCAGGATACCCAGCTCGATGCCGCGCTCCAGCCCCAGAAACACTACGCCGCCGGCCGTTGCCAGCCAGGCCAGCGCATCGGCGCGATCATAGGCCCAGGCCTCGCGCAGGGAAGCGAGATCGATCATCGTGAATGCCGCGACGATGATGCTGGCCGCCAATACCGCCAGCGGCAATCGTGAAAACGCCGCGGCCATGCCGGCGACGATGGCCGCCATGACCAGTGCCGAAACGATGCTGGCCAGCGGCGATTGCGCCCCGGCCGCGACATTGACCGCCGAACGCGACACCCCGCCGCCGACCGGCATGCCACCATAGACGGCGGCCACCAGATTGGCCGCGCCCAGCCCGCGCAATTCGCCGTTGGCATCGACGCGCTCGCGCCGCTTGATCGCCAGCGCTTGCGCCATGGCAATGTTCTGCACCATGCCGACCAGCGCCATCAACGCGGCGGGTACGGCCAACAGCGAGATCTGTTCGGCGTTGGGAAACACCCAGGTGAACCCCGGCAGACCGGCTTCGATCGCGCCGACCACAGCAACCCCTCGCGCTTCCAGATCGAGCGCGATGACCGCACCGGTCGCCCCGGCGACGACGACCAGCGGCATCAGGCGCACGATGAATCCCGCCCAGTTTTCGGGCAATCCGATCCGGCACAGCAGACCGGCCAGCCAGAGGCGGGCAAAGGCAAGCGCGGCCAGCGCGGACAAGCCAATCACCGACGCCGGGTGCAGTCCGCCGGATAACTGCCGCTGTACACCCGAAGCCAGCGCCAACCAATCGCCGGAACCGCCTTCCAGCCCCAGCAGGTTGCGTAGCTGACTGACGACGATCAGCATCGCCGCGCCCGAAACGAAGCCCTGAATCACCGGCCGGCTGAGCAGTTGTGACAGGAATCCGAGGCGCAGCAAACTGCCGACGTAGAGCATCAGCCCCGACATCAGGGCCAGGTAGGCCGCCAGCTCGGCGTAGTGCGCGCTGCCCGGCGCGGCCAGCGGTTGCAGCACGCTGAAGGTCATGATGGCGGTAATCGCCACCGGCCCGACCGCCTGTACCATCGAACTGCCCACCCAGGCGTAGGCGATGACCGGCAGGATGCTGACGTAAAGCCCCGCCTGCGGCGGCAATCCTGCCAGCAAGGCATAGGCCAGGCTCTGCGGCAGGGCCAGTACGGCGACGATCAGACCGGCGATCAGGTCGTCGGCAAGCAGACGGCGCGGATAACGCACAATCCAGGCGGGAAGCAGGCGGGAAGCGAATTGACCGAAGGCAGGCATGGATCAACGGCTATATCGAAGGTTGCTAATGCTATTCCATTCCAGCGAGTCGGCGATATGTATTAGAATTCGCTTATGTTAAAAATCGATGCGGCCAGCCCCGATACCGCACGACAATTCTAGGAGAACGCGATGTTCAAACCCGCTCACGAACTGGTTCTGGAAGCCAGAAAATCCGTCAATGAATACTCCCCGGCAGCCATACACGACCAATTGACCGGCGCGCCGGACACCTTGCTGATCGACGTGCGCGAACCCGACGAATACCGCCAAGGCCACCTCCCCGGGTCGTTCAATATTCCGCGCGGCATGCTCGAATTTCGCATTTCCAACGAGCCGCAACTGCAAGACCTGAGCCGCCCGATTGTCGTCTACTGCAAGACCAGCGGCCGCGCCGCGCTCTCGGTGGTCGCCATGCAGACCATGGGCTTCAGCAACGTGCTCTCGCTGGCTGGCGGGTTCGACGCCTGGGTTGCCGAACAACGGCCAATCGCCAAACCGCGCGAGATGTCCTTCGAATAAAACACGCAGCGCCGAGAATTCGGAGCGCAAACAAAAACGGCGAGGTTTCCACCTCGCCGTTCGCATCTAAGGCCGCCGCGATCAAGCCTTGGTAAAACGCATGATGCCGCCAGTGGCCGGGTCGCAGCTGACCTTGATCGTATCCTTGGCGGCGAACTTGCCTTCGAGGATAGCCCTGGCCAGCGGGTTCTCGATCTGCTGCTGGATCGCCCGCTTGAGCGGCCGCGCGCCGAACACCGGGTCGAAACCGGCCTGCGCCAGTTCGGCCAGCGCGCTGTCCTCGACGACGATGCCCATTTCCAGCTGCGCCAGACGCTTTTCCAGATAACCGAGCTGGATCTTCGCAATACCGGCGATGTGCTTTTCGTCCAGTGCATGGAAGACGACCACTTCGTCGATCCGGTTGATGAACTCCGGCCGGAAGTAGGTTTTCACCTCGGCCATCACCGCCATCTTGAT
>JAEUOH010000257.1 GCA_016790845.1 Dechloromonas sp. | reverse complement strand
GCTTCTGGCCGACTCCAGCCCAACGCCTACCGCTTCCCACCTCCCAACCAAGCCCGATAAAGCCTCAACGCCACATGCGCATCGTTTGCCGCGTAGAGCATCTGCCGCTCGGTCAGGCGCGGGGTGGCCCAGTTGCTGGTGCCGGTTTTCTTGGATTTTTGCAGTTTCTGGCCGAAGAAGTGGGCGACGGCGACTTTGGCGCCGACAGTGCCCCGGTGGCCGGGGCCGCGCAGGGTTTCGCCGAGGTCGAGGACGTTTTGGAGGGTGATGCCGAGCCGGGCTTTCAAGGCGCTGCGGTCGTTGCCGAGGCCGAAGCCGACTTTCAGCACTTGCGGTGAGGCGAGGATGGCCTGCAATGCGCTGTGATCGCCGTTCCGGGTGATGGGAAAGAGCCAGGCGCGGTCTTCGGTGGCGAGTTGGACGAGGTGCGGGCCGGTGGAGATTTCGCCTTTGAGGAAGGTAGGTTTGGACTCAGTGTCGAAGCCGATGGCGTCGGCGGCCATCAACGTCGCTTGGGCTGCGGCGGCCAGTGCCGGGGTGTCGACCAGAGTTATCTGCGCCAGCGCGATGCCTTCGTAAAGTGGCAGTTCGGCTTCGGCAATGCTGCTGCGGCTGAAAACAACGTCGCTCACAAGAGGCGCTTTCGCAGCCAGTCGCCGATGGCTTCGATTTCTTCCATGCAGACGGCGTGCGGCATGGCGTATTCGTGCCAGGCGACGGCGTAGCCGCGTTCGATCAAGAAATCCCGAGCCTGGCGGCCGAGTTGCGGGGAGACCACGTCGTCCTGCGTGCCGTGGGCGGCGAAGATGCGGATCGCGCGATTTTCCGGGGTGGCTTCGCGGGCGACCAGATCGGCCGACGGGAGGTAGGTGGAGAGCGCGATGAGACCGGCGAGCGGCTCGGGATGGGTGAGCGCGGTGGTGTAGGCGACGGCGCCGCCTTGCGAAAAGCCGGCGAGGAAGATGTTGGCGCTGGGGATGCCGCGCTGGTTTTCGCGGGCGATGAGCTGGCGAATGGCCGCCCGCGAGTGCACGATGCCGGCTTCGTCGATGCGGCGGCTGGTGCTCTCCAGCGAAATGATGTCGTACCAGGCGCGCATCACGTAGCCGCCGTTGCAGGTAACCGGGATGTGCGGGGCGTGCGGGAAGACGAAGCGCACGCCGGGCGTACCGCCCAGCCCGAGCTCGGGAACGACGGGCACGAAATCGCCGCCGTCAGCGCCGAGGCCGTGCAGCCAGATGACGGAATAAACCGGATTTTTGGCGGTTTCGATTTCGATGGCAGCTAGCAGGTCGGGCAATTGAAACTCCTTGGTCGCTTGGAAAACGCTTGGAATACGCTTGGCAGGGGGCTGGCCGAAGTATCCTTGGGGTTTTGACGATGAGCAAGTTTATGGCGACACGCAGGCGAAAAGGAGTGATCGGCTGGCTGAAATCCCTGCTGCCGGCCAAGGCCGCGCCGCTGTCGGACATCGAGCAGGCGCGTCGTCTGGTCGCCGCCGTCGACCGGGGCGGGATTCCGCTCAATGCGGCCCGGGTCAATGCCATTGCCCGCAATCTCGGGCTGGAGGTGTCGAGCAAGGCGCCGGTCGAGGAAACCATCGAGCGTCTGCGGCAAGCGATAGCGCGAGCGGGCTGAACGCCGGCCTGGCGCCGTCATGGGGTGAACGAGGCGGTGGGCGGGCTGTGTGGTCGGCCGTAGAAGTCGAGCCTCTCCTCGACGCAGCCCTCGGCGGTCAGCTGGATCGGCACATTGTCATTGCCCATCGGCAGCACTTCCAGCCTGCAGCATCGGGCGTCGCAGGCGGCACAAGTGATGGCCGGGCTAAGGCCGGACGCAGTATTGGCATCCATTAGCGTCAGTCCCGCACGTGCGAGGTCAAATGGAGGAGCAGCATCCTTCACTAACTCTGTTACTGTGGTGGCATCGATCCAGTCTCGCCATGCGAGGCCGGCTCGTTCATTTTATGAAAACGGATGACGACAGCCGCGCTGCCGCCACGAGCAAGCGAAATCACGATGATCGAATCCATTCTCCTTACCGCCGCCCGCGTCTGCACTTTTGAGCAGCAACGTGCCTTGACCAATGCCAGCGCCTTCTTCTTCGAACGCGGCCGGCGGCTGTTTCTGGTGACCAGCCGGCATGTGATGTTCGACAAGGCGAGCAAGCATTTTCCTGATCGGATCGAGGTCGAGCTGCATATCGATCCGGACAACATGGCCAAGTCAACCGGCTTCTCGATTCCGCTCTACCGCAACGGCAAGAGCATCTGGCGGCAGGGCAAGGATCTGTCAGGCGAAATCGATGTGGCGGTGATCGAGATTGAGCGCCGGGCGCTGCCAAGTACGGCGGTCTATCGCGCTTTCACGCCCAAACACCTACCCGGTGGCTTCGAGCAGGTCGAGGTCGGAACCTCCTTGCTGATCGTTGGCTTTCCGCTCGGTTTCCACGACACGCTGCACCACATGCCAGTTGTCCGCCAGGCGGCGATTGCCTCGTCGTTCGGCTTGCGTTTTCAGGGCGAAGGCTACTTCCTGACCGACGCCCGCACCCATCGCGGCACCAGCGGCGCGCCGGTGGTCATGCGCATGGCCGATAAAGACCCGGCCGATGGCGATCTGCCGTGGATGCTGCTCGGCGTGCATTCGTCGCGTCTCGACGTCGGCACGCGCGATTTGAAGCTGGACGAGGCACTCGGCCTGAACTGCGCCTGGTACGCCGACATTTTGATGACGCTGACCGAAGGTTGAGGGCTGTTAACCTGCGCTTAAGTTTCACCTAAGAAGCGCTTAAGGCCGGCGCACTAGACTCGTTCTCCATGATGACAAGGAGAACGGCAATGAGAACCCTCCCCCCACTGATCCTGTTGCTCGCCAGTCTGGCCGGGCACGCCGAAACGCCCCAGCAGATCGGCAAGATTTACGCTACTGAAGCCGCCACCCAGCAGGCCGGCTTCACGCCGTCGGCCAAGCGCGGCGAGGCATTTTTCCGTCAGCGCTTCGCCCAAAACGACAAAATGCCGGCGTGCACCAGTTGCCATACCGATAACCCGCTGAACGCTGGCCAGCATGCCGTCACCGGCAAGGCCATCCGCCCGCTGGCCGTCGCTGCCAATGGCGAGCGCTTCAGCGACCCGGCCAAGGTTGAGAAGTGGTTCGGCCGCAATTGCAAGGAAGTCGTCGGCCGCGCCTGCACGCCGGGCGAGAAGGCCGATTTCGTGGCTTACATGAGCGAGGTGCGCTGATGAAACGGATCGCCCTGAGCTTGTTGCTTGGCGTCGCGCTGCCGGCGCTGGCCGACCGCCTGCCACTGCCTGCCGACACCCCGGCCAGCTACTCCGCCGAATGCGGCAGTTGCCACCTCGCCTATCCGCCCGCCCTGCTCGCTGCCGGCGACTGGCAGCGTTTGATGGCCGGCCTCAACGACCATTTCGGGACGGATGCTGCGGTCGACGGCAAAAAAGGGGCAGAAATCAAAAGTTTTCTCGAACGCCACGCCGGCAATGCGACCAAGCTCGGCAACGCCGGCAACCCGCCACGCATCAGCACGACCGCCCGCTTCATCCGCAAGCACGATGAAGTACCGGCCAAGCTCTGGCGCGATCCGCGTGTGAAGTCGGCGGCCAATTGCGAAGCCTGCCATCGCGGCGCGGCAAACGGCAATTACAGCGAGCACGACATCGTCCTGCCCAGTCCGAAGAGGTAAAACCATGCAGAAAATTCTCGTCTGGGATTTGCCGGTTCGCCTTGGCCACTGGTTGATGGTTGGCGGCTTTGCGCTCGCCTGGCTGACCGGCGACAGCGAAACCTTCCGCCTTGTGCACGTCATTGCTGGCGCCACCGTGCTGGCGGTCGCCAGCTTCCGCCTGCCGTGGGGTTTCATCGGGTCGCGTTATGCGCGCTTTGTCGATTTCGTGCGCGGGCCGACGCGAGTCAGGAGTTACGCCATGAGCCTGCTCAAGCTGCAACCCGAGCATCACGTCGGCCACAACCCGGCCGGCGGCTGGGCCATCGTGCTGTTGCTCGGTCTCGGCATCCTGACCGGCCTTGCCGGCTGGGCCATCTACAACGATATCGGCGGCCACTGGCTGGAGGAATTGCACGAAGGTCTGGCGGCGGCGATGTTGACGGTGGTCATCGTCCATGTCGCCGGGGTCGTCTCCGGCAGCCTTGTGCACGGCGAAAACCTGGTCCGCGCGATGGTGAATGGCTACAAGCGGGGCGCCCCGGAGGCTGCCATCCGCTCGGCCCGGCCGCTGGCCGCGGGCTTGCTGCTGGGCTGGGTGGCACTGGCCTGCTGGTGGATTGCCAACTGATAGAATCCGGCCATGCGCATCCTGCTCGTTGAAGACGACCCCCAGCTTGGCGACGGCTTGACCATCGGCCTGCGTCAGGCCGGTTTCGCTGTCGACTGGCTGAAAGACGGCAATTCCGCCGATCAGGCGCTGCAATCCGAAACTTTCGATTTCGTCGTGCTCGACCTTGGCCTGCCGCGCTTGTCCGGTATGGAAGTGCTGACCCGCGCCCGTGGCCGTGGCCAGAGCATGCCGATACTCATCCTGACCGCCCGCGATGCGACCGGCGAAAAGGTTTCCGGCCTGGATGCCGGCGCCGACGATTACCTGGTCAAACCGATCGACCTCGATGAACTGACGGCGCGCGTTCGCGCCCTGACCCGGCGCAGTGCCGGGCGTGCCGCACCGCTGCTGACGCATGGCGAACTCGCGCTCGACCCGGCTGCCCACAGCGTCACGCTGGCCGGCCAGGCGGTCGAACTCTCCAGCCGCGAATTCTCGCTGCTGCAAATGCTGCTCGAAAGCGCCGGCCGCGTGCTGACGCGCAGCCAGCTCGAACAGTCGCTCTACGGCTGGCGCGACGAACCGGACAGCAACGCCCTCGAAGTGCATATCCACCACCTGCGCAAGAAGCTGGGCAGCGACCTGATCCGCACCCTGCGCGGGGTCGGCTACACCATCGCCAAGTGACGACTGCCTGGTTCTCACTGCGCCGCCGCCTGCTCGGCCTACTGCTCGGCGGTGTCGCCGCCGCCTGGCTGACGACCATGGTGTTCAGCTACATCGACGCCCACCACGAAGTCGACGAGCTGTTCGACGCCCAGCTCGCGCAGGCCGCGCAAACCCTGCTGGCGCTGGCCGGCCACGACGAGGGCGACGACATCGAAGACCTCGGCGACGTCGCGCACAAATACCAGCGCCGCCTGCGTTTCCAGATCTGGCGGGCCGACGGCAAGTTGCTGATGCGCTCGAAAAACGCCCCTGAAACGCCGTTGACCGCAACCAGCGGCTTTTCGGAAACCCACGGCGACGACGGCCACTGGCGCCATTTCAGCCAGTGGAACGAGGAGCGCAGCCTGCAGGTACAGGTCAGCGAAAACCATCACATTCGCGACGACCTGATCGGCCATATCGCCTGGCGCCTGCTCCTGCCCGCCCTCTTCGGGCTGCCGCTGATCGGCCTCTGGGTCTGGCTGGCGACGCGGCACGGGCTGGCCTCGCTGGACGGCATCGCCCGGCAGATCGCCAGCCGCGCCCCGCAGCAGTTACAGCCGGTGGTTCCGGCGAGCGGTCCGGAAGAAATTCGCCCCATGCTGGAGGCGCTGAACGGCCTCTTCCAGCGCGTAGAATCCGCGCTCGCATCCGAGCGCCAATTCACCGCCGACGCCGCCCACGAACTGCGCACGCCGCTGGCGGCGCTGCAGGCGCAGTTGCAGGTCGCCCTGCGCGCCCGCGACGACAAGGAACGCGACCGTTCGCTGGGCCAACTGCAAAACGGCCTGACCCGCGCCGCCCATCTGGTCGACCAGATGCTGCAACTGGCCCGCCTGGACCCGGAATCCGGGCTGCCGAATCCGCAGCCGGTCGATCTGGCGGCACTCGCCGAGGCGACATGCGCCGACCTCGGCCCGTTGATCCTCGACAAGAATCTCGATTTCGCACTCGACGCCGCGCCAGGCTGCATCGTCGTCGGTCAGGCGGAATGGCTGGGAGTGTTACTGCGCAATCTCATCGACAACGCCATTCGCTACACGCCGGCCGGGGGTGCGCTGCGCGTCGGCGTTTCCAGCGCTGACGGGCATTGTCGGCTTTGCGTCAGCGACAGCGGTCCGGGCATTCCGGCGCACGAGCGGGATGCCGTACTGCGCCGTTTTCACAGGCTGGATCAGGGAAGCCAGCCGGGCAGCGGTCTGGGCCTCGCGATCGTCGCCCGCATCGCCGAGCTGCACGGCGCCGACCTCGACCTTGCGGCGAACGATTGCCATCAGGGCTTGCGCGTCACGGTCACCTGGCAGCGCGGCGCCTAGGGCGCGTTCGCCGCCCTCTGGTTTTTCACTCTTTTTCGGGGTCGACCGCAACCGGCTGCTGCAAGGCACTGGCGCGCGCCGCACGCAGCCCGGGTGTTTCCAGGCTGATGCGCCCGAGGGCGCCGTTACGGTAATCGACCAGCAGGATGGCGGCCGCCTTCTCCAGATCGAGTTCGCCGCCGCGCCCCTTGATGATGCAGCCGCGCTTTCTGGCGATCGCTTCGATCACCGCGATGGCATCGATCCCTCCCGTGGCAAAACCGTAGCGCGCGGCGAGCAGGGCCGGGTAATGTTCGAGCAGGAAGCCGGCGAGGAAGGTGGCGACCTCGATGTCGATGTAGGCATTGACGCCGACCGCGTGGCTGGCGGCAAGCATCAGGCCATCGATCGGGTGGGCGATCTTCGGCCACAGCATGCCCGGGGTGTCGTAGAGGGTGAGGCGCGAGCTGATGTCGATGCGTTGCTGGCTCTTGGTCACCGCCGGCTGGTCACCGACGGCGGCGACCTTCTTCTTGACCATCGCGTTGAGCAAGGTCGATTTGCCGACGTTGGGGATGCCCATGATCATCAGGCGCAGCGGCTTGACGGCATCGTTGCGATGCGGCGCCAGCTGCTGGGCGAGCGCCGGCACGCGCGCCACGTCGCCCGGCTTCTTGCAGCTGATCGCCACCGCCTTGACGCCTGGCTGCTCGGCGAAATGGGCAAGCCAGGCCTTGGTGGCGACCGGATCGGCCATATCGGCCTTGTTCAGCAGCTTGAGGCAGGGGCGCTGGCGGAAGGCGCGCAGCTCGTGGATCATCGGATTGCTGGAAGCCACCGGCAGGCGGGCATCGAGCACCTCGACGACGACATCGGCCATGGCCAGCGTTTCGGCCGCCTTCTTGCGGGCGGAGGTCATGTGACCGGGGAACCATTGGATGGACATGGGCAGGATCGTCGTGGCGGGGAAGGCTGGATTATCCCAAATACCGGCGCCCCCTGCCCGCCTACATTTGCTTACAAATCCTAACAGCTTGCCGCGAGCCGCCTCGCTATCCTTCAGACATGCAGTCCGGCATCGTCAAGCCGGCATTCAAAAGAAGGAAGCCGAACATGAAATCCCTCCCCAAACTTCTTGCCGCCGCCCTGACCGGCGCCATTCTTTCCCTCGCCGCCACGGCTGCCCTGGCTGATGGCCACGGACATCGTGGCCACTACGATGAGCGCCATTGGGAGCATCGCCATTACCGGCACGGACCACCCCCGGTGTACTACCGTGGCCGGCCGGCCGTCTATGCGCCTTACTATGCGCCGGCGCCAATCTACTACGCGCCGCCACCGCCGGTCGTCTATCAGCCACGTTATTACGCGCCGCGCCCGGCGCCGGCCGTGACCATCGGCATCTCGCCCATCGTCATTCCGCTGAACTGACCCCGCCGGGAGGTATCATCGGGGGCCAGCCACCACCGGACTCCCCATGCACATCTGGGTCGATGCCGACGCCTGCCCCGGCGTCATCAAGGAAATCCTCTACCGCGTCGCCGAGCGCACCCGCCTGCCGCTGACGCTGGTCGCCAACCAGTGGCTGAAAACGCCGCCCTACCCGAGCATCCGGGTCGTCCAGGTGGCCAAGGGCTTCGATGTCGCCGACAACCACATCGTCGAGCAGGCGCAGGCGGACGACCTGGTCATCACCGCAGACATCCCGCTCGCCGCCGCCGTCATCGACAAGGGCGCGCTGGCGCTCAATCCGCGCGGGGAGCTTTACAGCAAGGAAAACATCCGCCAGACGCTGGACATGCGCAATTTCATGGACACCCTGCGCAGCAGCGGCGTCGAAACCGGCGGCCCGCCAGCCTTCAGCCAGGCCGATCGCCAGGCCTTCGCCAACCAGCTGGACCGCCTGCTGGCCAGCCGCCGAATCGGCAAAAAAGGCTGACACCCCGACACACTGGATCGAATATTGCTTGTTATCCAGTGCGTTGTTCTGGCTCAATCGGAAGGTGTCGCGTGGCCGTATTGCGAACATGGCAGTCACATGATCCGGCGACCCCCATTCGGCACCCGGGAGAATTGCGATGGCACACGGGTTGAATGAAGAAACCTTGTTCTGGATGCGACTGGCTGCCTTTGCCGGCCTTTCGGAGCACGTCCTGGCGACCGGCGCTTCCCTTGCGGATGCCGAAGAACTTCTTTTCGGCTGGACCCTGCCGGGCCAGTTGCCGTCGAGATATGCCTGCCTGTCAGGCGGTGTCGCAAATGCGACAGCCTGGGGTTGATCGGTTCGAGAATGCAAACCAGCGAGCCACCACTTCCCGCAATCTGCGCACAGTATTGGTGCGTTAATCAGGCGGCGAGCCCGACGGCGAGAAAATCCATCAGGGCGCGAACCCGGTAAGGTACGTGACGATTGCTCGGCAGCATTGCGTAGATGCCGAGGTCGGGCATTGGGTAATCGGCCAGTATCTGCTCGACGCGACCGTTGGCGATATAGTCGTCGGCGATGAAATCCGGGTGGCTGGTGATCCCCATGCCGCGCGCGGCGGCTTCGATCAGCACCTCGCCGTTGCTGGCGGTGATGCGGCTGCGTACCGGCACGGCGAGCGGCTGGCCATTGACAATGAACTGCAGGGCGCTACCACCGGCCAGGGTATAGCCGAGGTATTCATGGTGGGCCAAATCTTCGGGTTTTTGCGGTCGACCGTGACGGGCCAGGTAATCCGGTGCGGCAACGATGCGCATGCGGCTGACGCCGATTTTGCGCGCCACGTCGCCCGCCGCCAGTTGACGGGTGATACGGATGGCGAGATCGATCCCCTCCTCGATCAAATTCATCCGACGGTCGCTGTAATCCATGTCCAGCGCGACTTCGGGGTAGCGGGCAGCAAAGTCGAGCAATAGCGGCGCCACGCGCTTGAGGCCGAAGCTGAGCGGCAGGCTGATGCGGATGTTGCCGCGCGGGGTCAGGCGCTCTTCGGCGACACCGGTTTCGGCAGCTTCGACCAAATTGAGGATGACCCGGCATTTTTCGAGATAGGCGGTTCCGGCCGAAGTGAGCGACAGACGCCTTGTGCTGCGCGCCATCAGCTTGACGCCCAAGTGTGCCTCCAGCCCGGCGATCTGGCGCGTCACAGCGGAACGCGCCACGCCCATCTGCTGCGCGGCGGCGGCAAAGCTGCCCAACTCTGCCACGCGAACGAAGAGTTGCATCGCATCGAGTCGATCCATTGTTGCAATTCACGCAATAAACATTTGCACATTGTCCACTATTTCGCTGCAAAAAGAAGGACTAAAGTTCGCCCATCGCAACCGGAGTTTCCCGAATGACCCAGATTCAGCCCACCCTTTTCGTTCCGCACGGCGCACCGACTTTTGCGCTGCGCCCGGGTGCGGCCGGTGCGGCCCTGACTCGCCAAGCACAAGCCCTGCCGCTGCCGCGCGCCATCGTTATCGTCAGCGCACACTGGGACACCGCCGAGCCAACCGTCGGTTTTGCCGACCGCCCGGAAACCATTCACGACTTCTGGGGGTTCCCGGAGGAGCTTTACCGCATCCGCTACCCGGCCACCGGCTGCCGCGAGGCCGCCGATGAAGTGGTCGCCGCCCTGCAAGCCGCCGGCCTGCCGGCGCACAAGGACGCCGGGCGCGGCCTCGATCACGGTGCCTGGGTGCCGCTGCGCCTGATGTTCCCCGATGCCGAGGTGCCGGTGATTCCGCTGTCGATCCAGAGCCACGGCGGCACCGAAGGCGCCTACCGTCTCGGCCGGGCGCTGGCACCGCTGGCCGCCAAGGGCTTTCTGGTGATCGCCTCGGGCAACGTCACGCATAACCTGCGCGACTACCAGATGGCCTCGCGCAATGGCGGACAGACGCCGGCCTATGTTCGCCAATTCTCCGACTGGATGGCAGAGCACCTGGCCAGCCATGACCTGCCCGCCCTGCTCGACTATCGCCGGCAGGCGCCGGGCGGCGTCCAGGCGCACCCGAGCGACGAACACCTGCTGCCGCTCTACGTAGCACTCGGCGCGGGCGGCGACGGTGCCAAGACGGAACGTTTTCACGCCGGCATCGACGATTACGTGATCGCGATGGACGCTTATTCATTTTTGCCCCAATAAGGAGGTCGACCGTGACAGACCGCTATACCGGCACCGCCAAGACCCTGCACTGGCTGATGGCCATTCTTCTCTTCGGCCTGCTCGCGCTGGGCTTCTACATGCACGACCTGCCGCTGTCGCCGGAAAAACTGAAGCTTTATTCCTGGCACAAATGGGCGGGCGTCACCGCCTTCCTGCTGGTACTGGTGCGGCTCGCTTGGCGCGTCACGCACCTGCCGCCCGCGTTGCCGGCCAGCATGCCGCGCATCATGCAACTGGCGGCGCACGCCGGGCATTTCGCGCTCTACGCGCTGATGATCGCCATCCCGCTTTCCGGCTGGCTGATGAGTTCTGCCAAGGGCTTCCAGACCGTCTGGTTCGGTGTGCTGCCGATTCCCGACCTGCTGGACAAGAACAAGGAACTCGGCGACCTGCTTGCCATTGTGCACAAGGGGCTGAACCTGCTCTTCGTCGCCGTTCTCGCCGGTCACATCGGCGCCGCCCTGAAACACCATTTCATCGACAGGGACGACATCCTGACCCGGATGCTGCCCAAGCACTGAACAACCTCAAGGAGAAAGCCATGAAACGCTTCATTCTCACCCTCGCGCTGGCCGCCGGCCTGCCGCTGGCCGCAAATACCGCCCAGGCCGCCGCCTTCAACCAGGTGCAGACCGACAAGAGCGCCATCACTTTCACCTACCAGCAGATGGGCGTGAAGATGGACGGCAAGTTCCGCAAGTTCGCGGCCAAACTCAGCTTCGACCCCGCCAAGCCGACCGAGGCCAGCACCACCATCGACGTCGATCTCGCCAGCGTCGATACCGGCGCGCCTGAAGGCGACCAGGAAGTCGCCGGCAAGCCGTGGTTCAACACCAAGGCTTTCCCCACCGCGCAGTTCGTCTCGACCGGTGTCAAGGCGGTCGGCGGCAATCGTTACGACGTGACAGGCAAGCTGACGATCAAGGGCAAGACACAGGACATCGTGGTGCCGGCCACCTTCACCCCCCAGGGCAATAGCGGCGTCTTCGACGGCTCGTTCACGATCCGCCGCGGCGATTTCGCCATCGGCGAAGGCGCCTGGGCCAAGTTCGACATCGTCGCCAACGACATCCAGATCAAGTTCCGCATCACCGCCGCCTCCGGCAAGTAACCCATCCCAACCGCAACAGGAGAATTCACCATGCAAAAATTCACCAAACTCGCCGCCGTCTTCGCTTTCGCCGCCGCTGCCGCCGCCCCGGCACTGGCCGCCCCGGAAACCTTCGTGGTCGATAGCACCCACACTTTCCCGCGCTTCTCGTACAGCCACTTCGGCTACTCCACGCAAGTCAGCCGCTTCAACAAGACGACCGGCAAGGTCGTGCTCGACAAGGCCGCCAAGACGGGTGCGGTCGACATCGAAATCGACACCAAATCCGTCGATACCGGCTACGACACCTTCAACGAGCACATCCAGGGCGAGGATTTCCTGAATACCGCCAAGTTCCCGACCGCCACCTTCAAGTCCACCAAGGTCGTGTTCGAGGGTGACAAACCCACTGCAGTGGAAGGCAATCTGACGCTCAAGGGCGTTACCAAACCGGTCACCCTCAAGGTCACCGCCTTCCAGGCCATGCCGCACCCGATGCTGAAGAAGGACGCGATCGGCGCCAACGCGACGACCACCGTCAAACGTAGTGACTTCAACATGGGCAAGTATGCACCGAACGTCGGCGACGAAGTGACCATCGACATCGGTATCGAAGCGATCAAGCAGTAATACCGCCCGACCGCGAAAAGACCCCGGCCGCATAGCGACCGGGGTCTTTTTTTGCCTACCCGAAGCCAGCGTTAGGCAGCCGGATAACCCTGCGGATTGGCTTGCTGCCAGCGCCAGGCATCGCGGCACATGGCGTCGAGATCGAATTCGGCGGTCCAACCGAGCCGGAACTGCGCATACGCCGGATCGGCATAACAGGCGGCGACATCGCCCGGGCGCCGGGGAACGATGCGGTAGGGAACACGCTGGCCGCTCGCCTTTTCGAAGGCGCTGATCACCTCCAGCACGCTGTAACCACGGCCGGTGCCGAGATTGACCGTCATGACACCGGTGGTACGGCCAAGCGCTTCCAGCGCCGCCAGATGCCCGCGCGCCAGATCGACCACGTGGATATAGTCGCGCACCCCGGTACCGTCCGGCGTCGCGTAGTCATCGCCGAACACGCTGAGCTCCGGGCGCCGGCCGATGGCCACCTGGCTAACGAAGGGCATCAGGTTGTTCGGGATTCCGCGCGGGTCTTCGCCGATCAGCCCGCTGGCATGGGCACCGACCGGATTGAAGTAGCGTAACAACGCGATCCGCCAGGCCGGGTCGCTATCGGCAATATCCCGCAACATTTCCTCGATGTGCAGTTTGCTTTGGCCATAGGGATTCGTCGCCTGCAGCGGAAAATCCTCGCGAATCGGCACCGCATGCGGGTCGCCATAGACGGTGGCGGAAGAACTGAAAACCAGGTTCCTGACCCCGGCTCCTGTCATCGCCTCGCACAGGCGCAGGCTGCCGACGACATTGTTGTCGTAATAGCGCATCGGCTGCGCGACCGATTCGCCGACCGCCTTCAAGCCGGCGAAATGGATGACCGACGTGATCGGCCAGGCCCGGAAAACATCCGCCAGCGCGCCCGCATCACGGATATCGCCCTCGATGAATACCGGGCGCACCCCGGCAATCTTTTCGATGCGCTCGAACACATGAATCGAACTGTTCGACAGGTTGTCGAACACGACCAGTTCGTGTCCGGCCTGCAACAGTTCGACGACCGTATGCGAGCCGATATAACCTGCGCCGCCTGTCACCAGAATCATTCGCCTCTCCTGTTGCACGATCGCGCGTGGCGATGCCACCAATGCGTATCCGGAATATTACCTTGCATGCCAGGCACGGAGTTGACGCCGCGCGAGGCAATGCGCTTAAAGCACCTTTCCCGGATTCATCAGCCCCTGCGGGTCGATGGCTTGCTTAAGCGTCCGCATCAGCGCCATTTCGACCGGGCTCTTGTAGCGCAGGATTTCCTCGCGCTTGAGTTGGCCAATACCGTGTTCTGCGGAGATCGAACCGTTAAGCGCATGCACGGCATCGTGCACGATGCGGTTGACCTCGGGCTGGGCGGCGATTAAGGCAGTATTGTCCTGGGCGTCGGGCTTGGAGAGGTTGTAGTGCAAATTGCCGTCGCCGACGTGACCGAAAGCGACGACGCGGATGCAGGGGTAGGCTTGGGCAAGCGCGGCGTCAGCAGTTTCCAGAAAGTTTGGGATGGCGGAAACGGGCACGGCGATGTCGTGCTTGATGCTGATGCCTTCGATCTTTTGCGCTTCCGAGATATTTTCGCGCAGCGCCCATAGTTTGGCGGCTTGCGCTTGCGAGGCGGCGAGCGTGCCCTCGGCCACGAGGCCGCTGGCAAGCTGGGTGGCGAGCCAGCGTTCGACGGCATCCGGCGCGGCGTCGGAGAATTCGGCGAGGACGTACCACGGGCTGGGCGCGGCGGGGCGTTGCGCGCCGGGGATGTTTTTGAGCACCAGCCCGAGCGCGGTTTCGGAGACGAGTTCGAAGGCGGTGAGTTGGGCGTCGAATTCGGTTTTTGCCCTACTCAGAAGGTCGACCGCAACCGACGGGCTGGCGACGTTGAGCCAACAGGTGGTTTGCGTTTGGGGCAGCGGGTAGAGTTTGAGGACGGCAGCGGTGATGATGCCCAGCGTGCCTTCGGCGCCGATGAAGAGCTGCTTGAGGTCGTAGCCGGTGTTGTCCTTGCGCAGGCCGCGCAGGCCGTTCCAGATGTCGCCATTGGGCAGCACAACTTCGAGGCCCAACGTCAGCTCGCGAGTATTGCCGTAGCGCAACACTTGCACGCCGCCGGCATTGGTCGAGAGGTTGCCGCCGATCTGGCAGCTTCCTTCTGAAGCGAGCGCCAGCGGGAACAGCCGGTCGACGGTGCTGGCGGCTTCCTGGACGGCGGCGAGCGTACAGCCCGCCTCGACGGAAATGGTGTTGTTTTGGGCGTCGATCGCAACAATGCGGTTCAGGCGGCCCAAGCTGACGACCACTACCCGGCCAGCGCTGTCTGGCGTCGCCGCGCCGCACAGGCTGGTATTGCCGCCCTGCGGCACGATGGGCACGCCGGCAGCGGCGCAGGCGCGAACCACGGCCGCGACTTCCGCAGCAGTTCCGGGGCGAACGACGCAACGTGCCGCGCCCCGGTAACGTCCACGCCAGTCGGTCAGGTAGGGCGCGGTATCGACGTCGGCGGACAGCACGTGATCCACACCGACGATGCTGCCCAGTTCGGCCAAAAAGGTGTCCTCGCGTGTCATCCGCCTACTCGCGCAAGGATTCGAGCAAGGGCAACATGTACTCTGTCGCCTTGCGCCCGGCGTCGATCGCTTCGCCGGCACGATGGAAGTCGAGGAGACCGAGCTGCCCGAGGCGCGGTGCGATCAACGCGTCGGCCGGCTCCCCGGCCAGCCGCGAACGGGCAATGCGCGCCTGCATGATGGCGATGCTGTTGGTGACCACGTCGGCCAACGCAGGCGGCGCGGCATCGCCCTCTTCCTCACGCCCAAACCAGCGCCCCACCGCCTTGCGCCAGGCCGGCGCCTTGGCCGGCGCGTCGCCCGCGCGTTGGCGCAGGCCGATGGTGTCCATGCCGAGATCTACGGCGATCACGACATCCGCCCCCAGCGCCCGGCACAGCGAAACCGGCACCGGATTGACCAGGCCGCCATCAACCAGGAAACGTCCGTCGACCCGTTGCGGCGCCATCAGCCCGGGCAGCGCCGCCGAGGCATGCACGGCATCGCGCACGCGCCCTTCGCGCAGCCATACCTCGCGGCCGTTGGCCAGATCGGTGGCGACGCAGGCGAACGGCCGGTCGAGGTGGGCAAATGTCTCGTCGAGAAAGAGGCGCGCGGTAAAGCCGAGCAGCTTTTCTCCCTTGATCAGCCCGCCGACGCCGAGGCTGACGTCGAAGAAGCCGAGCACGTCGCGCCGCGTCAGCCCACGCGCCCAGCCTTCCAGTGCATCCAGCTCGCGCGAGGCGAAGGCGGCGCCGACGAAAGCGCCCATCGAGGTACCGCAGACGACATCCGGCACGATGCCGGCCGCGCCCAATGCACGCAACACGCCGATATGCGCCCAGCCGCGCGCCGAGCCGGAGCCGAGGGCGAGACCGAGGCGCGGACGGGTCATGGCGGCTTATCTCCGGGGGAGCGCGGTGGCGTAAAGATCGTGATGGTCGGCGTCGATGACCTTGACCTGCAGGAAATCGCCGGGCTGGGCATCAAAATGGCCGTCGAGATAAACCAGGCCGTCGATTTCCGGCGCATCGGCCTTGGACCGGGCAATGGTGCCTTCGTCATCGACTTCGTCGACCAGCACTTCGATCACGGTATCGATTTTTGCGGCCAGCTTGTCGGCGGAAATGTCTTCCTGCACCTGCATCAACCAGCGACGGCGGTCTTCGCGCACGTCTTCCGGCAGCAACAGGCCGAGCTCGTTGGCTTTGGCGCCTTCGACCGGTGAATAGGCAAAGGCACCCACGCGGTCGAGTTTGGCGTCTTCGAGAAACTGGATCAGCATGTCGAAATCCTCCTCCGTCTCGCCGGGGAAGCCGGTGATGAAGGTCGAGCGGATGACGATCTCCGGGCAGATTTCACGCCATTTGGCGATGCGTTCCAGCGTGTTTTCCGCCGAGGCCGGGCGCTTCATCGCCTTCAGAATCTTCGGGCTGGCGTGCTGGAAAGGCACGTCAAGGTAAGGCAGGATCTTGCCTTCGGCCATCAGCGGAATGACGTCGTCAACCGACGGGTACGGGTAGACGTAATGCAGGCGAACCCAGATGCCGAAGCTGGACAGCGCGTCGCACAGCTCCTTGAGCCGGCTCTTGACCGGCTTGCCGCCCCAGAAACCGGTGCGGTATTTGAGATCGACACCGTAGGCGCTGGTGTCCTGGGAGATGACGAGGATTTCCTTGACGCCGGCACGGGCGAGACTCTCGGCTTCGGCCAGCACGTCGCCGACCGGGCGCGACACCAGCGGGCCGCGCAGCGAGGGGATGATGCAGAAGGTGCAGCTGTGGTTGCAGCCTTCGGAAATCTTCAGGTAGGCAAAGTGATCCGGCGTCAGGCGCACGCCTTGCGGCGGCACGAGGTCGGAATACGGATCGTGCGGCTTGGGCAGGTGCTGGTGCACGTAGCCCATCACCTCGTCGGCGGCGTGCGGGCCGGTGACGGCGAGCACCGCCGGGTGCGTGGTCTGCACGATGTCGCCCTTGGCGCCGAGGCAGCCGGTGACGATGACCTTGCCGTTTTCGTTCAGCGCTTCGCCGATGGCATCGAGCGACTCTTCGACGGCGGCGTCGATGAAACCACAGGTATTGACGATGACGAGGTCGGAATCCTCGTAGCTCGGGGAAATTTCATAGCCTTCGGCGCGCAGCTTGGTCAGGATGCGCTCGGCATCGCTGCCGGCTTTGGGACAACCCAGGGAAACAAAGCCGACGGTCGGCACTTTGATAGTCAAAATTCTTCACCTCTGGCACGGCTAAACAAAAAAGCCCCGATTCGGAATCAGGGCTTGGCGAATCGGCACCGACGCGCGCCGTGCGCAACGCATTCAGCGGAAAGGATTTTCCGGCCAGCCGGGGTTTTAGTCAAACCCGATCACCTGCGGTAGCATGGCGAAAACCCCAGGAAACTGACAATGGCATTGCCCGTCCTGACCCAGCACATCGCCCGCACCAAGCTCGACGCCTACTGCGCGCGAAAAATTCCAGATAGCCTCCGCGACCAGGTGCGCCTGGAACTCGAACTCGCCGACAACCACATCACGCTGATCGAAACCCGGCCCCACTTCCGCAACCCCAGCCAGTGGACCGCCCTGCCCGTCGCCCGCTTTCGCTATAACCCGGGCTCCGGCACCTGGGCGTTGCTCAGCCCCATTTTCAACCACAAGGAAGCCTGGCGCCCCTACCCCATCCAGCCCAGCCGCGACCTCGACAAACTGATCGCGGCGCTGGATTCGGATACGAACGGCGTGTTCTGGGGTTAGTTGCGGTCGACCGGCAAAACAAGCCGAAAATCAACGCTCGGCGGCGTCAGCGGCACGTGCTTCCGCAAGGGCCAGAATTGCCCTCTCAACCGCCCGTACATCGTCACGTATTCGAGACCCCAAGGACCCCAGCCCAAGCTCGAAAGCCACTTCTGCCGCCCGCGTCTCGACGCGAACAAGCGCTTCAAGATAAATCTGCTGAATATCCAGATCGTCCTGATCCAATTTATATCCCTTGCAGCATTGACGTTCGCCGGCAGATTCACGCAACTTGGAAAAACTCGAACCGAAACTCAGTTTGACATCGGAAACAATAAGGCAAAAAGCGAAAAACCCACAAAGCTTTGCGCTGTGCGGGTTCTTAAATCGTTCTGGCGGAGAGGGCGGGATTCGAACCCGCGACGATCCAATATCCATGCTGGTTTGATCGATTGGCTGCGATATTCATGCGATATTAGCCTACACGAACCCGATCACTGAGCTGCTGGAATGGACTGACCCGGCGCGCGGGTT
>JAEUOH010000255.1 GCA_016790845.1 Dechloromonas sp. | reverse complement strand
CGGCGCACGTTGTCGGCTACCACCGGATGGTAGGCACCGAGCACTGGCCCCAGCGCGGCAACGCGGGCGCTGCCCTCGGCGATGCAGCTGCGGTAAAAGTCGTAACCGAAGACATTGACGCCATACGAGCCGGTCAGGTCGTAGAGTTCGTTGCCGTCGAGATCGGTGACCTTGACGCCGGCGCTGGATTGCAGAAAACCGCCGCCCTTCAGGCGCTCGCGCACGTAGCGGCTGAACTGGAAGGGCACACGGTAGCTGGCGGTGAATTGCAGGTCGGAAATGCCCTCCGCCGCCTCGCCGGCCAACGCTGCCGAGCGGGCAAAGCGGGTGCGGAACAGTTCGGCCAGATTGGCGAAGCCCTGACGGCGCAAGGCGACAACGTCATCCGGCGCGCCATCGGCGCTGAAAAACCGCGCTTCGTCGTATTCGTAATACGGAATCAAACGCGCCACGCGCTTGGCCATCCGCGAATGGCCGGTCAGCGACGGGTGCTTGGCGCGCGACAGTTCCAGCCGGCGCTTGAGGCGGGGCAAAGCCGCCGCCACCGCAGCAACACCAGCAACATACATAGGCAAGGTTTCGTTCATTGATTTCTCCTTGCCCTCCCTTCTACCCAAGCCTCTTTACAGAAAAATGACCGTTCGAAGAATGTTGTCCCGAATCTTGTCCCGGATCGTCCTCCAGGAAGACCTCAATTTCCTGCTCACCAACCGCGTGCCGCGCCAGTTGCTGACCCGCTTCATGGGCTGGTTCAGCCAGATCGAGCAACCCTTGGTGCGCGATCTCTCCATCGCCACCTGGAAGCTGTTCGCCGACCTTGATCTCAGCGACGCGCGCAAAACGGAATTCCGCAGCCTGCACGACTGCTTCACCCGCGAGCTGAAACCCGGCGCGCGGCAGGTAAATGGTGATCCCGACATCCTCACCAGCCCCAGCGACGGCATCGTCGGCGCCTGCGGCAGCATTGCCGGTGTCGAGCTCTTCCAGGCCAAAGGTTTCCCCTACACCCTGCTTGACCTGCTCGGCGACCCGGAACTGGTCGAGCGCTACCGCGACGGCAGCTACATCACGCTGCGCCTGACTTCCAGCATGTACCACCGCTTCCACGCCCCCGCCGACTGCGACGTGCACAAAGTGACCTACATCTCCGGCGACACCTGGAACGTGAACCCGATCGCCCTGAAGCGCGTTGAAAAACTGTTCTGCAAGAACGAGCGCGCGCTGATCGAAACCACCCTGACACCCGGCGGCCAGCGCATCCTGCTGGTACCCGTCGCCGCCATCCTCGTCGCCAGTATCCGCCTGCACTTCATCAACGTGCTGCTGCACATCCGCTATCGCGGCCCCAACGTCATCCCCTGCGCTGCGCATTTCGCCAAAGGCGAAGAAATGGGCTGGTTCCAGCACGGCTCGACCATCATTGTCTTCGCCCCCAGAGGCTTCGCGCTATGCGACGGCATCGCCGACGGCAAGCAGGTACGCATGGGCGAGGCGCTGATGCGGATTCCGGGGGGTTAATGGCGGAAAATCCGCGTGAAACGTGCCTGTTGCGGTCGACGGTGAAAAATGGCCGTTTTTCAGCGTCGACCGCAACAGGGCTTGAGCTAATCAGGAATTCTTCTTGGAGGCTCGCTAGCCCGAAGCAGGTGCATGAAATTTGTTGCAGAACGACAATCAGAACCTCACACCAACACGAACGCCTAAAAGCTGGGTGTTATCCAGAGTCTTGAAGTTGCCATTGCTGTCTTGAACCTTGTCGAGCGCCGGTGAGATGTACTGGTAGCTCGGACTGATGCTCAGCCACGGCGTCACCGCGAAGTTGTAATAAAGCTCGACAGCGCTTTCCCGGTTTAGGCCCAGATTGAAGGTGTCGCGCATATAGGGCACGAAATTGTCGCTGAATTCAGTGAGCGCCCAGCCGATCCCGAATTCGTCATAGGGTCTGCCGGGAACGATGCCCTTGCCGACGAGGCCCAGCGAATAACTGTATTTGACCGGATTTGCCTTGCCGTCGCTGAGGCCAAAGCTGAAATGTGTCCCCAGACCACGCTTCGACTCCCCTTCCGGCTGCCAAAGATACTGCTCGAAACTATAGACGGCGGCCCAGGTTTCGTTCTCCATGTTCAGCGGCTGCGTGGGGATGAGCAGCGCCGGCGCCTGCTTTTCGAGTATCTCGACCAGAACCGGCCCGGGATTTCCCAGGCGTGGGTAGCGCGCCGTCAGCAATGAGCGCGCGATATTGCTTGGATCCTGGATCAGCGAGGGGCGCTCTTTGTTGCTCCATGCAAATGCCAGATTCTGGTGGCCGGGCAGGCCGAAGGGCTTGATCTTGAGATCGCCGCTCAAGAGTGCCATGACGCCATCGCTAAAGGCGTTGTTGAGACTGTCGTCCATAATCGTGCCGTTTGGATCGAGCACCATCCCGGCTACAGTGATGTCGTGCGATGGCAGGTAAAGTGCAGTTGCGCCATAGGCCGAAAGCGGAACCATGGCCATCGCCAGCGGGAGATTGAGGGCGGTGTTCAGGAAGCCGGTACGATAGTCGCCGTGAAACTGGTTGGTCGGGGCAATTGAATTGATCTTGCCCAGTTGGAGGCCGAATTGCGGACTGAAGAACTGAGTGTAGGTCAGCTCCTGGATACCGGTATCGGGCTTGGTGGTCGGCAGCATCCAGAATTCGTTGGCCGGAATCATGGCGCCGGAATCATATAGCAGGTTGTTGCCGAAGCTGCTGATCGTCTGCACCTTGAAAAAGCCGCCCGGCCACAGGCCCAGCTTTCCGGTGTCGACCGTCAGGGCGACGATGGCGTTGCCCCAGCTACTGCCGCCGGAATCCCGTCCGCCGCTTGTGATGGTTTGTGGTGTCCAATAGGCATCAACGTCAAGAACGATGCCTTTCCTGGCCATTTCGTCGCGCAATCCACCCCAGTCGCCAGTGAGCCTGGGGCGCGTGGCGAAATCCCCACCCCAGGTTTCGGGAATGGCCTCCGGCATAGCCAGCGCCGGAAGCGAGGTGCTGAACAGTGCGGCCAAAACGGCTAACCGAAGTTTCGATTTCATGGACTGCCTCATTGTTTGCCAGCCAATGTATTGACCGCAGGGCTGGTGGTGAACTGATGCCAAGTTTCGGGTTGTTTATCTGGACTGACCTTGATTCGGCTCAGGATTGGCCCACATATCCTGGGGCGGCTCGAATTGCTGTTTGTAGATCAGCGGCGGGTAGCCTTCGTCGTCCGGTACGCGTGGCGGAAGCTTGAACTCCAGCGTCTCGAAAGGCGAACGGCTGGGCAGGATCACGTTGTTGGCCTTGACATAGTCAGTCCAGAGCGCCTTCATGTGCCTTAGCTTCTCGGGCTGCTCCTTGGCGAGGTTATTCCGTTCCGCCGGATCGTTGGCCAGGTTGAAAAGCTCCCAGTCGCCGTTACCGAATGGCTTGTACTGCCAACGAATTTTCCAATCGCCCTGGCGTACCGCGCGGTTGCCAAAAATCTCCCAGCCCAGGTAATCCCGCGCCGTGCGCGGCGATTCCTCACGCCCGGCCAGCATCGCCCCCCAGGGTTTCCCCATCAGGGGCGGTAGTTGCTGACCAGCCGCAGTTTTTGCGGGGTACGTTGTACCAGCGACTTCCAACAGGGTGGGCATGATGTCGGCAACATGCATCACCCCGTGGTTGATACTGCCCGCCGGGCGCTGGATGATCGGCCCGCTGACGACCAGGGCATTGCGGATACCGCCTTCGGCAACCCAGCCCTTGTACTGGCTGAAGGGCGTCATCGAAACCTGTGCCCACATCGGGCCATAGCCGACATACGAACCCGGATCGCCCCAGTTTTCGGGCTTGTTGTTCGGCCATTTTGTTGCGAAATGAAGTGCGTCGCGCGTACCGGGGGTTCCCGCAATCGATTCGGCGAGATCGGTGCCTTCCGCACCGTTGTCGCCAAAGAGAATGAAAATGGTGTTGTCGTATTCGCCGATTTGCTTGAGATGCTCAATAAGCCGCCCGACATGATGGTCGAGGTTTTCCACCATGCCGGCATAAAGCTCCATTTTCTTGGCGAGCACGGCACGCTTTTCGGGCGCCAGCACGATGTGGTCCGGAACAAACCACATGCGCTCTGCAAGCCTGGTGCCGGGGGGCATGATCCCGAGTTCGATCTGCTTGGCCAGACGGGCCTTGCGCACGGCGTCCCAGCCCTGTTCATACACGCCGGCATAGCGATTGCGCCAGTCGGCGGGTAAATGGAAGGGATCGTGCGGTGCCTGATGTGCCACATAGGCGAAAAACGGCTTCCCGTCGCCACGATTGTCGTCGATGAAACGAATCAACTTGTCCGTGTAGGTCTGTGTCGCGTAATAATCCTTGGGCAGCTCCTTCAGGTAGCGACCGTCTTCGGTGAACACCGAAAGGGGGCTGGCCGAGGTCATGTTGGTCATGTCCCAGTAGCTGCCGGCGCCGTCGAGCAGCGAGAAGTCACGTTCGAATCCCCGCGCCCGGGGAATCTGCTCAGGGTTCTTGCCGAGGTGCCACTTGCCGACCATGTAGGTGTGATAACCCGCGTCCTTCAACAATTGCGGCAACGTGGCGACCCGCTCGTTGAGATGGCCTTCATAACCGACCGCGCCGCGCTGGTTGGGTGCCGTCCACTCGTCCATGTTACCGAGACCATTGCGATGGGTATCGACGCCACTCAGCAATGTTGCTCGTGTCGGAGAACATGTCGGATTGGTATAGAAATTCGTGAACCGCACCCCCTGTTTGGCAAGGGAATCGATATTGGGGGTTCGGATTTCGCTGCCGAAGGCGCCCAGGTCGGCGTAGCCGAGGTCGTCACCCAGAATGACGACAATATTGGGCCGGCGCGAACTGTCCGCCGCTGTAACGGCGGATGGCAAGGCAAGCGCGCCAAGCATGAAGCCGAGAACGCTTAATCCAACCCTGAGCCAGCATCCGCAGTGCGTGTTTCTGCCCAAACCCCGGGCGGCCATTTCCCTCATCATTTCTCTCCTGCGTTGCTGCATATGCGCAACGGCATCCCCCGAAATATTGTTATCACGGCACTCGCGTCGGGGAGCGGCAGCGGGATCGTTCTGTACTGTTACACTGATCATCTGGCTAACAGGCAACGGCATCCGTTGACCTTACAGGCGACCGCTGGAAGTCTGCGCTTGAGTAAAGTTGCTGTCTATCGTATTTCCGCAAGTAATCCCCATCGTGAATTCCCTGGCCAAAGAAACTACAGCTGCCGTTACGGTGATTGAAATCACCGATCCTTCCGAGGCAAACGAAGGAATCGAACTGGTCGACCTGGACGCGGTGCAACTGCACGCAGGCTCCTTGAGGGCGCGCCGTGTGGTTGTACGGGCCGGCACAACGGCTGTGGCGCTAAATGCCAGCAATGTCCGCTTGCGGACGCGTACAAAATGCAGTGAAGGACTGGTCGCCTACGTTGTATTCGGGCCGAGTTCTACAGGTACGGTCAACGGGATGCCGGTCAGACCCGACCAATTGCTGACCGCAGGGCTGGGGGCTGAAGTCGGATTCGTCGTCGAGCCAGGCTGGGAAAGCATCACTTTCCTTTTACCGGCAACGGATCTCGATGCACACCTGTCCGTCCGCAAACGCTCCAGCCTGCTTCCACCACCTGGGGAGGCGGTGTTGCTCTCAGCCGCGCCAGACGTCGCGAACAAACTTTTCGCCTGGGGTAGGCAACTCGCGGAGACTGCCGCAAAGCAGCCTGAATTATTCAATGACGATGCGAGGATGCTCGCTGTGCTACAGATCGAAATTTTCGAGAAGCTACTTGCCGCCATTGGTGCGGCCGAAGTATTCGAGCCGAGTCGGAGCGACCGGACCCGCCAGCGGCGGAGCCGCATCGTGAAGCTTGTCGAGGAGTATGTCCTGGCGCAAAACGGTGTCAACCTATACGTGACCGACTTGTGCCGAATTGCCGGCGTCAGCGAACGGGCTCTTGAATATGCCTTCAAGGAGGTCATGGGATTGACGCCGGTCGCCTTCCTGGCAAAGCTTAGGCTGCACCGGGTTCGCCAGGCGCTGATAGCAGCAACTTCAGGCTCCACCACCGTCGCTAACGAAGCGCTACGCTGGGGATTCTGGCACCTCGGCGAATTCTCTCGTGCGTACAGCAAGTGCTTTGGAGAGCTGCCTTCGGAGACGCTCGAACGAAATAGAGACTAGGCAAAAATAGGCGAAGCACCCATTTTTGCTACTTCGCTCACCGCACGTACCCGAAATTGATGATGCGAAACGCCAGTTTGGCCGCCCCCCGGCGGTTGGCTTGCAGGGAGATCAGGCGCCAGGTTTGGGAGAGCAGGACGCGCGGATAGACGACATCCAGCAGGTCGGCGATCATGCGCCATTCGGCGCGGATGCCTTTCCAAAATCCGAGTTTTTCGGTTTTTCTCGACTGGCTGACCTGCGGCCAGCGGGTGACAGCAATCGAGAGCCGTTGTGCGATGATGCGGCGGTTCATGTAGACCTCGATGCCGAAACGCGGCAGACCGCGAATTTCCTCCAGCACTTCGCCCAGCAGTTCCTTCCTGACCACCCGCTCGCCGGAGACAAAATCGAGCCCGATGGCGCGGAAGATGGGCAGGCTGTTCCGGCGCAGGCTGATGCTGACCGCGGCTTCGCCGGCCAGCACCGGCATCGCCAGCGCGGTGATGTGCTCGGCCGCCAACCCCGAAAGATCGGCGTCGAGCAGCATCAGCAGGTCGCCCTCGGCGACCGCGACACCGGTAGCCATTGCGAAGCTTTTGCCACGATTGCCCGGGCAGGAAACGAGCCTGACCGTAGGGAACTGCCTGACGACCTCGGCAGTTTCGTCAGTCGAGCCGTCATCCACAACGATGACCTCGTGCAACAGCGGGTGTCCGACGGCAACCCGGAGTACTGCCGCGATTCTGGGCGCTTCGTTGTAGGCGCAAATGACACATGAGATGCAAATCGCGCCCTGCCGGCTGGAAGCAATCATCCTGAATTCTTTCGATGTTGAACCGCGCACACCACCAAGGGCGCGCGCGCATCAGGGCGCCAGTTGAGGGCGCTCGACGACCTGCAGTCGGGCCAGTTGCGAGGGGCTCAGACCCTCGAGCTGACTGACGACCAGGCTGATGCCTTCGCCAACCAGCCACCAAGCCGACCCATAGGGGCGGATGCTTACCTTGTGCGACTGGCAGAGTTGTTGCGCCTGCGCAAGAAGCTGTTTTTGCTGTTGATTGTTCATGGGCACTTTCCACTGATTAACCAGGAGGTTGCGCTGATTATGAGCAGTCCGTGTTGCAGCTATATTTCCATGCCATGGGCGTTGCCCGGCGCCACGAGATCGAGCGCGTGGCAGAGCCGGAACGTCAGCTCGGGCGGGGATCCGGCGATCAATTCGGGCGGGACGTTGTAATCTCCGACCAGTCGCCCGTGATCCTCGAAGCCGTAGGACGCGATGATGGATTGCATGCCGGCAGTGTTCGCGTCGGTGTAGTCGCGATACTCGTCACCGCAGACGTAAGCACGCAAGGGATTGATGCCGTAGCCTTCGCGAATGGCGCGAAATTCGGGCGCCTTGCCGTTGCCGAGCGGGATGCAGCGCAGGAAATCCAGCCCGGCCCGGTCGATGCCGAAACGGCCGAGGACGATGGCGAGGGTTTCTTCAGGGTCGATGGTGACGTTGCGCGAGACGATGCCGACGCGAATATCCGGCGCGGCAATCAGGCGTTGCAGCAATTCAACCATACCGGGAAAGGGCTGCGCCGCATCGCGATAGACATCGGTAAGTGTGCGCTTGAAGCGCTTGCGGTTGCCCTTGTCGAACTGCTGGCGCAGATTCTTCGGAAACTCGCGCAGCCCGCCGATGTATTTCAACAACTTGCGCCGTCGCTGAAATCGTTTGAGCTCGCCGATGTCCATGCCATGGAGCTTGAAGGCGCGCTCGACGACGGGGAACGCATCGATCAGCGTACCGTCGGCATCGAAAATGACGAGACGGTCGCGGCTACGGTACATCGTTCCGCCTGGATGTCGGCACGGCGTCTATTGAGTTGGGCGTTGGCTTCACAGCGGCAATCACGGCGTTCGATCATGCGAACTTAGATTGTTTTTATTTCCGGCTCATGACAGTCAGGCAACGCAACAGCCTGTCTTACCCACCAATTAGCCACCCGGAACGCCGGGCTCATTCAGCACAGCCCGGGAAGCCGGCTCAACTCAGAATCGGTTCGGCTCCCGCCCTTCCTGCAAGGCCCAATAGAGCAATACAAGCCAGCCAATGATCGGCAGGAAGTTGAGCAATTGCCACCAGCCGCTTTTGTCTATGTCGTGCAGCCGGCGACAGCCAACGGCGACGGTCGGAAGAATGGTGGCCAGCGAGAACAACCCATTCACGGTTTCGCTGATCAGTCCGGCTGCCAGATTTCCCAGAACGAGAAACAGGAACCACCACCAGTATTCGGAACGGGTGGCCCGCCCGGTAAAGTCCGCGTACTTCGTGAAACACGTCTTGATTGATTCGCCAAATGTCATTTTGAGCGCCCTCGCCATTGAATTGACGAAACTCTACCGGAAGTCATCCGAATCGCATAATCCGTAGCGAACAGCACCCCACGTCCTGGCTAAGGGAAAAGTTCTCTGATGAATCGCCACCGCACCAGCGAGGCCGTTTCTTCCTTGATCAGGCAGATACTTGCGCGTTGCCTGAAAGCCGGCGACGACGCGTGAAACCGATCAAGCCCAGCCCAGACAGGGCCAGGAACAAACTACCCGGTTCCGGTACGAAATTAAGACGGAAGAGGCTCGTGGTGTCCGAAACTTCGTTGGCGACGGCCAGGAAGTAACCGTTGCCGTCACCGAATGCGATCAGGCCCTCCGGCGAGATATCGTCTTCACTGACGATCATGTCCACATATTTCGATGTTTCAGGATCGGTGATGTCGAACACGGCAATCGCGCTCTTGGTAGTCCGTTCGAGACCAACGAAGGCAAAGGTGCGGCCTCCGATTTCGAGGATGGTCACGCCTTCCGGCTCGACACCTTTGTCACGGCTGCGGTTATCGTCGTAGATGCCTTTTTCGGCCGCTTTTTTGTCCAGGATCGAACCGCTGTCGTAGATCAGGTTGCCATCTTCGTCGCGAATCGAGAATGAGCGGGCGCCGGCTGCGTAGAGGTCGCCCGGCGACGAAAGATCGTTCGCGACGCGAAGGTTGCGCAGGTCGCCGGAAGCTCCTAGCGAAGACGCAGCCGAACGGTCGCCGTCGTCCTCGCGGAAATCTCCTTCGTTGGCCATCACGACGTAGGTCTTGCCGCCGGCCCGAAAGGTCGCCATGCCGTCGGGCATATACAGCCCCTTCGCAGCGTAGCTGCCGAATGTGGTGGTGCCATTGTTCAGCGGATCGATTTCGTTGCCCGGTTTGCTGAAATCCTTGGCACCGAGCCCGACGATTTTGTCGAAGGTGTTGGTGAGCAGATTCAGGACACCCATGCCGTTGGCTTCCTGCAGACTGACATAGGCCTTGGTGCCCTCCTTGTTGACAGCGATGTATTCCGGCTCGAAATTCATGCCAGTGTTCTTGCGCAACAGGGTGCCGGTTTCCTGAACACCGCTCAGCGTCGCTGTGGTGACGTTGCGGGTCGCCAGGTCGATGATACTGACGCTGCCTTGGGGGTCGTTGGCAGCGGGCCCATAAGTTCGCGGGGTGGTGTTGCCGACACGCGCGCCGTAAGTGGCAGGGGTCGCCTCGTTGGCCACCAGCAGGCGCGTGCCATCGGGCGTGAAAGTCAGCATGTCGGGCAGCGCGCCAACCGTGATGTTGCCACCCATCTGGCTACGGGTCTGGGTGTCGAACAACTGAACGACGCCCGGAGACGTGCGGTTCGAGCTCTCGATGGCAAAGGCAGCAATACCGTTCTTGACCGAAACGCTATTGACCGCACCAATGCTGCTGACATCGATACGCTGCACGAGGGCACCGGTCTGAGCATTCAATACGTCGACGCCACCGACACCGGCAATCCACAAGGTATTCGTCTTCGAATCGTAGGCCGGGATCTCGGATTTGTTGAGCTCCTGGTTCAGCGGATCGTGGCTGTAACTCCACAATTTATCGGCAGACACAAAGGTTGGTGTAGCCAATGCGCTGACCGGCATGGCGGTTGCAATCAGGAGGGCGAGTAGCGTTCTTTTCATGGCGGAGCGTGGGCGGGATCGGGAAACAGCCATTGTTGCCGCTAAATATTGCATTCATGTGAAAGCCCCATCGCTGCATCACAGCCTGCGGCCCCTGTGGGGCAAATGCTCGGTGCCTTATGGATTGACGACCGGTCGGCGAGCACCGGAAACGAAGTACGAACACGTACCCGGAAACGATGGCACTCCGGACGATGCACGCCACCCCGTCCATCTAAACCAAAGTCTAATAGGCGCCTATCTCCTTTCTTTGTATCTTTAGACACATACGGAATCTCGATATTTTCTTGATTTCCCGTAAATCCCTGACTACTGGGATCGTTGTGGTTAAGGAAATGCGGAACTCCGATTCCGCCAATAAAAGGAGACATAGATGGCTTTGCTTAACAGAATGGATTGGTACGACCTGGCCAGAACCACGAACTGGTCCCCGTCGTACGTCGCCGAGGACGAACTTTTCCCGCCCAAGCTCTCGGGCGACTTCGGCCTGCCCCAGAACGCCTGGGAAAAATACGACGAGCCGTACAAGCAGACCTACCCGGAATACGTGAAGGTACAGCGCGACAAGGATGCCGGCGCCTACTCGGTCAAGGCCGCGCTGGAGCGCAGCCGCATTTTTGAAAATGCCGATCCGGGCTGGAAGTCGGTGATGAAGGCGCACTACGGCGCCATCGCCCGCGGCGAATACGCTGCCGCCAGCGCCGAAGCGCGGATGATGCGATTCTCCAAGGCTCCCGGCATGCGCAACATGTCTACGCTCGGCTGCCTCGACGAAATCCGCCACGGCCAGATGCAGCTCTACTTCCCGCACGAGCACATTTCCAAGGATCGCCAAATGGACTGGGCCTTCAAGGCCTACGACACCAACGAGTGGGCGATGATCGCGGCGCGTCACTTCTTCGACGACATCATGATGACCCGGGACGCGATCAGCGTCTCGATCATGCTGACGTTCAGCTTCGAAACCGGTTTCACCAACATGCAGTTCCTCGGCCTCGCCGCCGACGCGGCTGAGGCTGGCGACCACACTTTCGCCAACCTGATCTCCAGCATCCAGACCGACGAGTCGCGTCACGCCCAGATCGGCGGCCCGGCCTTGAAGGTGCTGATCGAGAACGGCCAGAAGGCCGAAGCGCAGAAGCGTGTGGACATCGCTGTCTGGGGTGCCTGGAAGCTGTTCTCGGTGCTGACCGGCCCGATCATGGATTACTACACGCCGCTGGAACACCGCAAACAGTCCTTCAAGGAATTCATGGAGGAATGGATCGTTGCCCAGTTTGAGCGTGCGCTGACCGATATGGGCCTGGACCTGCCTTGGTACTGGGACATCTTCCTGAAGGATCTGTCGCAAACCCATCACGGCATGCACCTCGGTGCCTACTACTGGCGTCCGACCCTGTGGTGGAACCCGGCCGCCGGCGTCACCCCCGACGAGCGCGCCTGGCTGGAAGAGAAGTATCCCGGCTGGAACGACACCTGGGGCCAGTGCTGGGATGTCTTCATCGACAACGTGGTCGACGGCAACATGGCCAAGGCCTACCCGGAAACCCTGCCTTACGTCTGCAACATGTGCCAGCTGCCAATCCTCGGTACGCCGGGCAAGGGCTGGAACGTCAAGGATGTCGGCGCGCATTTAAATTTGACCACCTGTGCGCGTTGAATTTTGACCAGGGGTGATAGCCGCCTGACATAGGCGGGCTTGTGGATAAGTGTAGCGCAGAACAGGTGCTGTCTGATCCACGATGAATGCGTTGGGAATGCCGTGGAGGGCGTAGCCCGGAACGGAATTCCCAACGCGGCCCCACTCAGAACGCATCCGCCGCTGGTGGATTTGCCCGCTTGCTCTGCTCCCGAGCCTTGATTCTCGACTTGGCGGTTGCCGTACTGTGCCGGAAGCGAAACGATTCATTCCCGGTCTCGACGATATGGCAATGATGCGTCAGCCGGTCGAGCAGCGCCGTCGTCATCTTGGCATCACCAAAGACACTCGGCCATTCGGCGAAGGTCAGATTGGTCGTGATCATCACGCTGGTGTGCTCGTAGAGCTTCGACAGCAGATGAAACAGCAAGGCCCCGCCAGCCTGGCTGAAGGGCAGATAGCCCAGCTCATCGAGAATCACCAGATCCATGCGCAGCAGCCCCAAGGCGATTCGGCCGGCCTTGCCTGCCGCCTTCTCCTGCTCCAGCGCATTGACCAGATCCACCGTCGAGAAGAAGCGTACCCGCTTGCCCCAGTGGCTGATGCCTGACACCCCGAGCGCCGTTGCCAGATGCGTCTTGCCCGTCCCGGTGCCGCCGATGAACACCACGTTGTGGGCTTCCCCGGTAAAGGACAGATCGGCCAGGTGCCGGATCAGCTTCTCATCGACCTTCGCCTGCGCGAAGTCGAATCCAGCCAGATCCCGATGCACCGGGAAGCGGGCGGCATGCATCTGGTAGCTGATCGAACGCATGACCCGGTCGGTGTGCTCCGCTTGCAGCAGATGCTCGATCAGCCAGCGCGATGTCTCGATGCCTGTCCCGCCGTTGGCGGCCAGTTCCTCCCAGGCACCAGCCATGCCGTGCAGGCGCAATTCCTTGAGCTCACTCATCAACTCACGCATGATCGGGCTCCTCCACGCGAAGTTGATCGTAGCGTCCGGTATCGGCAATCGGGACTTCGCTGATCATCAGCGGCGTCTCCACGGGCGGCGGCATGGGGCCTGACTTCAGGCGATTGAGCATGTTCTCGACGTGCTCGGCGCTGGGCAAGCCTGACTCCAGAACCAGGTTGACCGCCACCAGCACGGCCTCCAGGCCGAACTGGGCAATCGCCGACAGCACCTTGGCCATCACCCGGTCGCCGCCTTCGCGCCGCAGCAGGAGGCGGCGCAACTGCTGCAACGGCACCGGCATGTCGGCGAACGGCGCGCCGTTGCGCAGGGCGCCCGGCTTTCTCTCAATCAGTGGAATGTAGTGCTGCCAGTCGTAGAGCGTCTGCTGCCGGGTGAAACTGCGCGGATGGCTAGCGACGACGGCATCGTGGGCGACGATGTCGATCTGCGCCGGGTACAGCCGCAGGCTGACCACTTGCCCGACCAGCTCGCAGGGAACCGAGTAGCGGTTGCGATCCAGCGACACCAGACAGGTGCTGGAGACTTTGCCCAGGGTTTCGACATAGCCGTCGAACGGGGCCACCATCGGCATCAGGCTCGGTTGCTCGTGCTCGAGCATCTCGGCGACGGACAGTTCTCCGTACTCGGGATGGCGCAACTCCTGCCACAGCGTCCGGCAGCGAAGCAGCAGCCAGGCGTTCAGTTCGACAAAGGAGCTGAAGCGTTCCTTGCCGGCGTCATGCCAGATTCGTTGCCGGCTATCCTGGACGTTCTTCTCGACGACACCTTTCTCCCAGCCGCTGGCGACATTGCAGAAATCGGGATCGAACAGGTAGTGCGAGGCCATCGCGGCAAAGCGCGAATTGACAATGCGTACCTTGCCTTTCTTGACCTTGTCGACCGCCGTCTTCATGTTGTCGTAGATGCCACGCCGGGGGATGCCGCCCAGGGCGGCAAAGGCAGCAGTGTGGGCGGCAAACAGCATTTCGTGGCCCTGCGTCGGGTAGGCTTGTACGACGAAGGCCCGGCTGGCGCAGAGCTTCAGATGCGACGCCAGTATCTTGCGCCAGACCCCGCCGATGACCAGGTGTTCTTCGCTCCAGTCGAACTGGAAGGCTTCGCCCAACTCGAAGTGCAGCGGCACATAGGCTTTGCTGACCGCCATGCCGCCGTCGGCTCGCCAGCGCCGGATGAATTCGGTGACCCGGCTGTAGTCGCCGCTGAAGCCCGCTGCCTGCAACTCGCTGAAGAGTTTCCGGGCACTGCGCCGATCCCGTTTCGGGCGCCGTGCGTCGGTCTCCAGGGCCTTGATGAGTTGCGCCGCATAGGGCGCAATCTTGGTGTTCGGGTTGAGCCGCCGGTATTTCGGTTCGGTGCCTTCCGGCGTCTTGAGCCAGCGCTTGACGGTGTTCCGGCTGTAGCCCGTCTTCCTTGAAATCTCCGACAGTGACACCCCGTCCCGATAAAACAGGCGCCGAATTCTTCCCAGGTCTTTCATGGTGATCATCTCCAAAAACCCTGCTCAATAAATAAGCAGGTGAGTTAATCACCCCTGGTCAATTTTCAGCGCGCACTTCCCGCTAAAACTGGTCAGTTTTCAGCGCGCGTCAACAG
>JAEUOH010000026.1 GCA_016790845.1 Dechloromonas sp. | reverse complement strand
TGGCGCGCCTGTTCAGGCCCGCCGTGCGCGGCATGGTAAACATCGCCGTAGGCGGCGGAAAACGGGGTGCCATCCGGGGTGAATTCGAGGCGTGCGGGCTGCAGCGGCATTTTCCGATTTTAACCCGATGGACGCACGGTGCCGGATATCGCCGCCGGGCCGTGAAGGTCGTTCCCATCCATTCCGGCAAGGTTCATAATCATTGCAGATATGGGAAATCATGCGCTCTAGGCTGGCTCGTTATCTGCTGACACTGGTTCTTCCATCCGGATTGCTTTGCCTGATCTTTCTTTCCTCGCTCTACCATGAGGAGCAGGCGCGGGTCAGGCGGGATCTGATGGTGGCGGAGAGCTTGCGGCTGTCCGTCGGGGCACGGTCGCTGACCAGCGACATTGACCGCATCGTCAGCGATGTCCGGCTGATGGCTACGCTGCCGAGCCTTGCCGCGGCACTCGAATACAACGATGCACCGAGCGCCGCACGTTTCGCCGACGATCTCGTGGCCCTGTCAGCCAGTCGCCGTGTCTATGACCAGTTGCGCTGGATCGACGAGTCCGGTGTCGAGCGGGTGCGCGTCGATTTCCTTCAGAATCGGCCCTATGTCGTGCCCGAGGATCGCCTGCAGAACAAGGCCTTGCGTGATTATTTCAAGGCGACGATGGCGCTGGAGCCGGGGCAGATTTACGTTTCTCCGCTCGATCTCAACATTGAGCAGGGCCGCGTCGAGACACCGTTCAAACCGGTCATTCGCCTGGCGATTCCCGTCAGCGACAAGACCGGGCAACCGCGCGGCATCGTGATCGCCAACTACTTCGGGAGCTATCTGCTCGAGAAGTTCGTGGACGTCACCAAGGCGGGTGATGCCAATGTGCGTGTCAATTTGCTCAACGGTGACGGATACTGGCTTCGGGCGCCGCAACCAGCCGACGAATGGGGGTTCATGCTCGGTCGTCAGGATCATTTCGGAACGCGCTATCCCGAAGCCTGGCGGCGCATTGCAGGCAGCGAGGACGGGCAGTTCGAGGACGAACACGGGCTCTGGTCGTTCGTGACGGTTCATCCCCGGCACGCCCTCTTGCAGCTTCCGAGGAATCCCAAGGCGCTGGTCGACGATAGCGATTATGTATGGAAGATGGTTTCGCGCATTCCGCCCGATGTCCTGATGCGGGCGGCCAACCAGAATCTTGGCGGGTGGATTCTGATCACGTTGCTGTTCATGGGGGCGCTGTTCGTTGGCTGCATGGTGCTGGCGCGTGCCCATCGACGGCGGGACGTGATGGCGGAAAACCTGCGCGCCCTCAATCGCAGGCTTGAAGAAAAGGTGCGTTTGCGGACCGAGGAACTGCATCAGCAGGCGATCCGCGATCCGCTGACCGGTCTTTTCAACCGGCGTTATCTCGACGAAACGCTGCCCCGCGAAATTCACCGTGCGCTACGCGAAGAAGAGTCGTTGGCCGTGGCGATGATCGATCTCGATCATTTCAAGAACTTCAATGACCAATGGGGCCACGAGGCCGGCGATGCCGTGTTGCTTGGCGTGGCCGAAGCGCTGCTGGACGGATTGCGTGCTTCGGACATCGCCTGTCGCTACGGTGGCGAGGAAATGCTCGTCGTGATGCCGGGCGCCGATGCCGAGGAGGCCGTGAAGCGGATCGAAACGATCGCCGCCGGCGTGCGCAGCATGGGCACCTGCGTCATGGGGCGCGACCTGCCGCCGGTGACTTTCTCGGCGGGCGTCGCCACGCTGCCCGAACATGGCGACAACGCGGAGCAACTGGTGCGCGCCGCCGATCGCGCACTCTATATGGCCAAGGAAACCGGCCGCGACCGGGTGCTCGTGGTGCGGCCGTCGGGGGCGGGAGAGTGATGGGGGCCGGCGAACGGTTCCTCGCCACCGCGCTCTCCGGAAACGGTCGCACACGCCAGCCGGCGATGCGCGAAATGCTTCAGTAGCAGCGCCGGTGCTTGGGATGGTTCGCCACTTGAACCAACCGGAAGTTGATCGCCAGCACCTTGCTCAGCACCGTAATGATGAGCCCCAAAAGCACGGCAGCGAAGGCCGCGTGCGTGCCGACAAGGGCGTGAAGTCCGGTAAAGGCGACGATGTAGAGCGCCACGATGAGAGCATGGCCCGCATGGTGTCCGGCCGAACGAAGACCCGCAGGCAGCAGGAAGGCGCTTGCCGCCAGGGTGGCGCCGATAGCGAAGATCAGTATGTCAGGGAGCATAGGACGGGCCTTTCTCCAGGTGCATGACGCGACGATGCATGTCGTGTATGCAATGTGAGTCGTTCATACTGTTTACCACCACGGTTGCGATTAGTTCAATTAATTAATGATTATTCAATCGCTATTGGCTGTTCAGTGTTGTGAAAATGAAAAAGCCCGCCGATGACGGCGGGCCCTGATCTGCGGGCGAACCGGACTGGCGGCCGGCCCTGCCTTGCTGCTTACTCGGGACGCATTTGCGGGAAGAGGATGACGTCGCGGATCGCCGGCGAGTCGGTCAACAGCATGATCAGGCGGTCGATGCCGATGCCGCAGCCACCGGTCGGCGGCAGACCGTATTCCAGCGCGCGGATGAAGTCGGCGTCGTAGTACATCGCCTCTTCGTCGCCGGCATCTTTGGCCTTGGCCTGTTCGGCGAAGCGGGCGGCCTGGTCTTCGGCGTCGTTCAGCTCGGAGAAGCCGTTGGCGATTTCGCGGCCGACGATGAACAGCTCGAAGCGCTCGGTGATTTCCGGGTTGCTGTCGGAAGCGCGGGCGAGCGGGCTGACCTCGACCGGGTAGTCGATGATGAAGGTCGGTTCCCAGCACTGGGCTTCGGCACAGGCTTCGAAGAGTTGCAGCTGCAGGCTGCCCAGCCCGCCCGGTTTGATCTTCTCGCCAAAGGCGACGATCTTGGCCTTGAGGAATTCCGGATCGGCCAGCTCGGTATCGGAAAACTCCGGATGTTCGCGCTGGATCGCCTGGTTGATGGTCAGGCGGTGGAAGGGTTTCGAAAGATCCAGTTCGCGACCCTGATACTGGAAGACCTCGCGATCCAGCGCTTCGCGGGCGGCGTGGCGCAGCAGGCCTTCGGTGAAATCCATCAGCGTGTGGTAGTTCGCGTACGCCTCGTAGAACTCCATCATCGTGAATTCGGGGTTGTGGCGCGGGCTGAGGCCTTCGTTGCGGAAATTGCGGTTGATCTCGAACACCTTCTCGAAGCCGCCGACGACCAGGCGCTTGAGGTAGAGCTCGGGGGCGATGCGCAGGAACTGCTGCATGTCGAGCGCGTTGTGGTGCGTGACGAACGGCTTGGCTGCGGCGCCGCCGGGGATCGGGTGCATCATCGGCGTTTCGACTTCGAGGAAGCCGTGGCCGCTCATGTAGTTGCGGATCGACGCGACGATGCGGCTGCGGGCGAGAAAGGTGAAGCGGGTTTCCTCGTTCATGATCAGGTCGACGTAACGCTGGCGATATTTCATTTCCTGGTCGGCGAGGCCGTGGAACTTGTCCGGCAGCGGCCGCAGCGATTTGGTCAGCAGGCGGATTTCGGCGGCCTGGATGCTGAGTTCGCCGGTCTTGGTCTTCATCAGCGTACCGACGACGCCGAGGATGTCACCGAGATCCCAGGTCTTGAAGCTGGCGTAGCTGTCTTCGCCGACCTTGTCGCGGGCAACGTAGATCTGGATGCGGCCGGACAAATCCTGCAGCGTGGCGAACGAGGCCTTGCCCATGACGCGCTTCAGCATCATGCGGCCGGCGACCTTGACCTCGACCGGCATGCCTTCGAGTTCTTCGGCGGTCTTGTCGCCGTAGCCGTCATGCAGCTTGATGGCAGTGTTTTCGCGCTGGAAGTCGTTCGGGAAGGCGCTCCCGGTCTTGCGCCACTCGGCCAGTTTGGCGCGGCGCTCGGCGATGAGCTGGTTTTCGTCTTGCTGTACCGGGGCTTGCTGTTCGGCGTTGGCCATGAAAAATCCTTGGAAAATGGGGTCTGCTGCGGTCGACCGCGTAAAACACTGAATTTTCGCCGATTTCACCCCCACCGGACAA
>JAEUOH010000251.1 GCA_016790845.1 Dechloromonas sp. | reverse complement strand
CAACTCCCGCCCGCCGCAAGGCCCCGTCAAGGAAGAAAACGACATGATCGACCCCGCACTTTTCGACCAGGCCCGCGAACGCATCGCTGCCAGCGGATTCACGCCGGAAATCCAGACCAAGATCACCCTGCTGCTGTGCACCGCCAAGAACGGCAACCTGATGTTTCACTCCGGCGTGCAGTGGATGCAGAACCTGAACGTGGTTCAGCAATTCATCCTGTCGCAGTATTCGCGCGAAGTCGAAGCAGTCACGCTGCTCAGCCGGACGACGCAGTGGTCGAAAGATCCCGCGCTGGCCATGGAAGGCAGCCGCATCGTCGCGCCGCTGATGCTGGCCTGGGGCCAGATCATGATGCCGCCGGGGCCGATGATGAACCCGCAGGCGGCCTACCGGGGAATCTCGCTGGGCCACGCGCAACTAGCGCGCATCCGCCTCCTGCCGGTGATTCCCGAGAACGCCGACCCGCTGAACCCCTTCGTCGTCGCCCTGCAGCGAATCGAGCAGGAAAACGGGCGCATGCTGCAAACGCAGATCCGCCTGCTGAAAAATATCGGCACCAACATTCCCATCGAGGAACGCGAAGCGCTGGTCGAGCAGGATCAGGAACTTGTGGATGGCGTATTCAGCGAATTTCTGGCTTGGCTAGCAGCGCCCTGAGGCTGTCGCGGTCGACACGAAAAAGGCGGCCAGTTTGGCCGCCTTTTTCATGATTCACTGCTGCCTTCCGCTATTTGAATGGAACCACGAACTGGAGGTCAAAGCGAACGTCCTGCTGGGTCGTATTGACATCCTGAAACACGTTTCCGCCGGCCCCGTTGTAGGCAACCCATTGCGGCCCATCGAGCCAGACCTTGGCATAGCGGGCACGGGCACGCAGGTTTTCGAACCATCCCCCCTTCGGGAAGAGATAGACAAATTCGGTCGCAAGTTCATTCCAGTCAGCGAGCGACTGTCCGCCACCGTTCGGGTTGTTGGAATCGATCTTGCGGTTACTGCGCTGACCGTAGTTGACATCAAACGATAGCCCCTGCACCCCCAGGGTGCTAAAGTCGAAGATTGTGCCAAGGATCCATGTCCGCTCGCCGGCTCGCGAATTTTCGCCAATGCGCTGAACCAAATAGGAGGGACCGATCGAGTACGGCGCCTGGATCTGACCGCCGTTGGAGGTGAGACCTGCCATACCGTAAGGAATGAACCAGTCTGCCGGCCGCCCCTCAAGGTAGATACCCCCGTAATTGGTGTTGAAATCGTAGCCTTTGGACCCATTGCTACCCGTGGTCAGGCTGTCGCCACTCGATCCCTGATACATCCACTGCGCACCGAACCGGAAGTAGCGGCGCTCACCCATGCGAAAGACCCAGTCGCCATCGACGTAGCCCATGTTCAGCATGTTCTGTACGTTGTAGAACTGTGCCTGATACATCGAATCGTTGTTCGGCTTCCACTGGATACCCGCATAAGCCATGCCATTCGAATCGCCTTGCTTGGTACAAGGCGTTGGCGCATCGCTCCAACAGGTTGTCTGATAGGCAGCCTGGTACATGTTGCGGAATCTGGTATCGTTGATCTGTTTCATGTCCGTCACATAGCCGCCAAAATAGCGGACTGTGTCGTCCATCGCCTTGCCGCCGACAGTGGCCGCCAGATAAGTCAGCGGCTGCATGGCTCGAACGTCGCGGCGGCCGACCATCGCCTGGTCTAGTTTGTTATAGAAGCGATAGACGTCAGGCAGGTACCAGGCGTAATTGATCGACTGCCAGCCGAGCACCGCGACATTGTTTTCATAACGCAAGCGCGCATTGGCCTCGCCAATGACTGCGTACCCTTCCTGTTTCGGATCCCTGAGGATGTAGTTGTAGCTATTGACGTAGCCATTTGGGGTAGTACCACCTTCCGGTGCCCACAGTGGCAGCGTAAAGTTGATTGTGCCAGCGAACGACAGAAAATTGGCCAACTCACCCGTGTTGCCATACAACCAACCGCCGATACCGGCCGCCTGATTGTTGAAAGTTCTGTACGCATTCGCATCGGAAACGCCACCACTCGAGTTGACATAACTGACCGGGTCAGCTCCAGGTGAAAATCGCTTGAATGTTGCGGTCCGGAACATGAAGCCTGCTTTCGCATCATCAAGAAACGGGTTGGCTTCCGCCGTAATCGACGCACCATCCTGACCAACACTCATTTGCGTCGGCGTCTGCGCCCAAGCTGCCCCAGCGCAAAACACCGTGAACGCCATCGCGTTAGTCATACCTGCCAGAATGCGCCCCTTTACCCTCATGTGGTTCATTGATCATCTCCTCGTTGTTGTAAGAAATACAGGCCCCATGTATCCACAAATGCAGATCAGAAGATACACCTGTCGTTAAGGGAAAATGCCGCGGTCGACACAATTTCGTCGGGAAATTTGCATATTTCCAACATGCGCCTGGCAACTCTAATCGACCTGCTCGAACTGGGTACTACGCCAGTAACGCTGTCGCACGTTGCGCCACGCCGAGATTGTCTGCGCCTCGCCACCCATAACCACAAGCAACGCCCCATCGCGGTCAGTCCGCCAGATTCGCGCGCCAGCCTTGGCATGACGCTCGACGACGTCAGCCTTGGGATGTCCGAAGCGGTTGCGGTAGCCGACCGGAATCAACGCATGCTGTGCACCGACCGCCGCGATGAACTCCGGCGTCGACGACGTGCGGCTGCCATGGTGCGGCACCAGCAGCACGTCGGCCGCCAGCTTGCCCGGATCGCGCAGCAGCAAAGCCGCTTCGTCGCGCGCTTCGATATCCGAAGTCAGCAGCATGCGCCGGCCGCCCGCCTCGATACGCAGCACGCACGAGAGATTGTTGCTCTTGCGCTTCTCGTCGTAGTCGTCGGCCAAGGGATGCAAAATCTCCATCCGCACGCCATCCCAAGTCCACGTTTGCCCGACACGGCAGGGTTCGGCATCCGCCTCGCCGGTCGAGGAAAGCAGCCTGTCGACGCGCAGCGCCGAACGCACTGAGGCCACCCCTCCGGCATGGTCGCTGTCGCGATGCGTGACCATCAATACATCGACCCGCCCGATGCCGAGCGAACGCAGGTAAGGCACGACCACGCGCTGACCGGCATCGGACTCGGCACTGTACAGCGGCCCGGGGTCGTAGATCAGCGTGTGTTCGCGCGTGCGCACCACGGCTGCCAGACCCTGACCGACATCGAGGATGCTTACCCAGGCTTCGCCCTCGGCGGGCTGTTCGAGTGGCCAGAACAGCGCCGGCAACAAAAAGACCATGCCGACCAGGCGCCCCGGCATCGCCCGTGGCAGCAGGCAGATCGCCACGCCAAGTGCCGCCGCGATGGCCGCCCACAACGGCGGTGCCGGTGCCGACCAGACCGGCCATGTCGCGCACCATTCGAGGAACACCATCAGCCACCCGAGCACCCAATGCGCCAGCGCGGCGAGCGGCCACCACGGGATGACGGCGGCGAGCAAGGCCAGCGGCGTGACGATGAAGCTGACGACCGGGATCGCCAGTGCATTGGCCAGCGGCGAGACCAGCGAGAATTGCTGGAAGACGAGCAGCAGCACCGGTAGCGAAGCCAGCGTCGCCGCCCACTGGACGACGCTCCAGGCGCGGATTTTTTCGCGCCAGCCGTTCGCCTCGCCGACGCTGGCCGAGCCTATGTACAGCAATGCTCCCACTGCGCCGAACGACAGCCAGAAACCGGCCGCCAACACCGACCAGGGGTCGATCAGCAGCACCGCCAGCAAGGCCAGACACAACGTCTTGCTGGGCGCCACGACGCGCCCCGAGCCCATCGCCAGCGCCGCGACCAGCAGCATGTAGAGCGTACGCTGCGCCGGCACTGCGAAACCGGCGAGCAAGGCGTAAAACAATGCCGCCAGGCAGCCGGCCATCAGTGCCGCCTTCTGGGCTGGCAAACGCAAGGCCAGCGCCGGCACCCGGCGCCAGACGGCGCTGGTCAGCAGCGCGAACAAGGCCGCGAACATCGTTACATGGAGTCCGGAAATCGACATCAGATGGGTCGTACCGGTGCGGTTGAACGTCGCCCACAAATCGCCCTGAATGGCCCGCTGATCGCCCACTGCCAGCGCCACCAGAATGCCCGTCCATGGATATTGCGCCGCCGGCAGCATTTCGGCGAACGCGGCGCGCACCCGGTCACGCAGACGTTCGATGACGTAATCCGGCTGCCAGACCATCTCCGTCAGACGTTGCGGCGAATTCTGGCGAACATAGCCGGTCGCCCGGATGTTCCGTTCGAGCAGCCAGGCTTCGTAGTCGAAGGCGTTCGGGTTGGCGTTGCCGTGCGGACGCTTCAAACGCACCGTCAATTGCCAGCGCTCTCCGGGTTTCAACGGCTGACGAACGAATTCCTCGCCGTCGCGCTGGCCCTGATACCACGACAGCATGATGCGCGCCGGCACCACGGCAGTTGCGGTCGACACCGTTTCAACGGCAAATTCGAAACGGCTGCCCTGGCTGAAATCCTGGGGCAGCGCGGCGACGACGCCGACCACCTCGATGTCGCGCCCCTCCCACGCGGCGGGCAGCGCATCGGCAAGACGAACTTCGGCCCGCCAAGCCGCCCACGCGAAGCCGATTGCCAGGCAGCCCAGAATGCCGATCAGCCGCGCCGGCCAATTGCCCCGCCAACGAAAGGCCGGCAACGCCAATAGCAGCCCGGCCAGAGCCCACGGCCACACTGTCGGCAGTTCCGGCTGCATCTGGAGCACGATAACGCCGGCGGCGAAGGCGAGAATATTGAGGCGCATCCTGCAATAATAGTGGCGAGACCATGCGCAAGCACCTTAAAAAATACCTGCCCAACCACGAGGCGGTGCACGGCAACCGCTGGCTACGGCCGTTTCGCAATTCGCTGCTGCATCCGCGCCTGTGGCACCTCAATCGCCACTCGGCGGCCGGCGCCATCGCCGCCGGGCTGTTCTGCGGGCTGATTCCAGGGCCGTTGCAGATGCTCGGCGCCGCCGTCTGCGCCCTGATCTTCCGCGTTAACCTGCCGCTGGCGCTACTGGTCACGCTTTACACCAACCCATTTACCATCGTCCCGCTCTACGTGCTGGCCTACCAGATCGGCCGCATCGCCACCGGCGACAGCGCCGGTTTCGTCGAGCCGCCGGCTTTCGAGCCAACGCGCTTCATCGCCTGGACGGAAGCGATGCAACAATGGATGCTCGGGGTCGGCAAGCCGCTTGGCATCGGCCTCGTGCTGCTCGCCATCCTGCTGGCGGTGGCCGGTTATTTCCTGACCAAGGCAGTCTGGCGCATCTGGCTGATTCGCGCCTGGCGGCTGCGTCGCGCTGAACGCCGGTAGGGCTCAGTCCGACCGACCCTTGGCCACCAGATAGATGGTCAATGCGATGATGATCAGGGCCAGCGCACCACCAAAATGCAACAGGTCGCGCTGACCGTCCCAGCCCACCGCCTCGCGCAGGAAGAGTACCGACAGGACAGCGATCACACTGCTGACCAGATTGTTCTTCAGATCGTCGAGATCGCGGATTTTCAGCCAGGCCGGCAGCGGCAATTCAGGGTCGACAAACAGGCGGTACAGGCCGAGGCCGATCATTTGCGCAACGATTGCGATCAGGAAGATGTCGACGGCCTCGATCACTGCGACCGCCAGCATCTTGGCCAATTTGGGATAGATCTCTCCACTGCTGGCGGTATTCACCACATTTACCAAGCCCACCACCACGACCACGGCTTCGTACATTAGCAGCGCCATGGAGGCGAGAAGGATCCCGAGGACGGCGACAACGGTGAAATATCGGCTGAGGGCAAGCACTCGAGTCAGCATCTGGGTTCCATTCGGGACAGGACGGATTGGTGTGGCGAGCAGCGGACGCGATGATCACATAACGCCGACCATGCGGGAAGGCAGCGACCACCCCTTTCAAGTGAAAAGCGCTTCCTCGAACAGCGAGCGGATCGTCACCCTCTTCACATCCGGCCGGTCCGGCACTAGATACAGCACCGGCGTGATCATCTCCTCGAAAATACCACGCAGGCTGCGCGCACCAACCTTGAACTCAAAGGCGAGATCGGCGATTTGCCCGAATACCATCGGCTCGATCACCAGCTCGACCCCCTCGTTCTGCAGGATGGCACGGAATTGCCGGTAGATCGAATGCTGGGGCTCGATCATGATACGCACCATCTGGTCCTTCGACAGTTCATTGAGGCGGGCGATGATCGGCAGGCGCCCGGCAAACTCGGGAATCAGGCCGAAGCGAAACAGATCGGTCGGCTTGACGCGGGCATTGAGGCGGTCCAGAACTTTCTGGTCGTCGCTCTGCGAGGTCGCAATGAAGCCGAAGGCCTGCGTCTCGGCCAGAATGCTCTCCAGCCCGACGAAAGCTCCGCCACAGATGAACAGGATCTGCTTGGTATCGATCGTCTGCCCGTTCTTCAGGGTGACCAGGGAACCCTCCATGATCTTCAGCAACGCATGCTGCACGTTTTCGCCCGAAGCCGCGCGCGCCTGGCCGCTGATCGCCTTCAGCTTGTCTACCTCGTCGATGAAAACGATGCCGCGCCCGGCCTTCGAGGTATCGCCCCCGGCGCGTTCGAGCAGGCGCTGGAGGATGGCGTCAAGCTCCTCATTCACATATTCCGTCTGCGCCAGCGAAGTCGCATCGGCAGTCACGAAGGGCAGTTCGAGCACGCGCGCCAAAGTCTCGCAAAGCAATGTCTTCCCGGTGCCCGTCGGACCGATCAACAGAATGTTGCTCTTCAGCATTTCGAGGCGGTCGACGTCGGTCATCGCCACCTTGCGAAAATGCGAATAGACGGCGACGGCAAGGATCTTCTTCGCTTCGTCCTGACCAATCACATGGCGATTCAGCTGGGCAACGATTTCACTCGGTTTCATCGGGACATTCCTTGGTGCGTTTTCACAACAGACAATAACTGTGGAAACAGGGTTAAACGACCATGCCGCCATTGTGAAAGCCGCGCCAAAACTGCGCCAGCATTTTTGCCCTTTTTTGAGTGTCGACCGCAACAGGCCACCTGGTTGTTATTTCAGATAGTTCGCGGCACGATGCGGCCATGAGCAGTATTTTTTCACACCGTGTTTGGATGACCTCGGTATCTTATGCCACTTCGCTTTCCATCGCTTGTACCTGCCTTGTCCCGAAGCAATGAACGCCAGCCTTAACGCCATGCTCGGCAAAATGCCGCCGACCATATTGGCTATCTGGAGCCTGTTCGTGCTGCTGATGGTGCTAGCCGTGCTGGTCACCATTTTGTATGAGCGGCACCGCTATGCGGAACAAAACAAGGCCGGCGCCTGGTTGTTCGTGCGCCTAGCCACCCTGCCGATTGCGGCGGCCGCCACCGCCGCCGTAGTGCTCCCGGCGCGCGCCATCGGCGGACCGGAGGCACTGGCGGCGTTTTACCTGCTTATTTTTACTGCCGGTCCGCTGGTGTATTTCGGCCTGCATTGGCTCGCCGGACTTGTCGCCGGACTTGCACGCAAGGAGGCTCTGGCCATCGGCCTTTCCGGCTTGCTCATGGTGCTGGTGCCGGTGCTGCTTGCCAATCGGGTGCAACCGTGGGTATTCGATCTGGCACGTGCCATTGATGGAACCGGTACTGCGCCTGGTTCAAACTTTTCGCCCGGCGTGAAAAAGCCGCCTCCGCATCAAGTGGTCGAACAACGGCGCTTCACTCTGCCCGAGATTGGTGAAGTCTGGACGGAGCAATGGCAGCTCCCTGTCGGCATGCGTTTCGAGCGCGTCGAACTCGAAGTGCACGGCCAATATGTCGAGGTCGACGGCGCGAGTTCCAATTATCTTTGCAAGAACGGTGAGGACGTGCATGTGTTCTGGCACGGTGCCGTGGCGCCGGCGCGCTGGCGAGTGCACTGGCGTGACGCCAACGACCGGCGCGCCTACTCGGACTGGACCATGACACCGCCCGCCGCGGCGGCGGTCGCCTTCATGCCCGAATGGCTGCCCGATGGTTTTGCGCTCCCGGTACGCGTGCCGAGCAGCATGATCACCTATACCTGGATGCGCGAGAACGGCCGTGAGGATTCGCGCGGCGCACTGGACCAGCGTTCTGGCGCCAGCACGAGTGCCGCTTGCGTGCAAACCTTGCGCCGGCCTGTGACTGCCGAACAGCCGCAGATCAGCGGCATGGGCGTCCGTCTCTGGCGTTTTGACACGCAGCAGATGCTATATGCCACATTTCGCCGCTTGGCCGCCCCCGTTCCAGCCGAAACTCTTCAGGAAAAGACTCCGTGAAGTTGCATATTCCGGCAGTGAACTGGAGCTGCGCGGAATGCCGCTCAGGCCAATTGCATCTACATTTTGCGTATTGAGCGCCTTTATGAGCATTGAGATAAACAACGCCCTCATCGAAGAGATTCTTTCGCTATGGAAAGATCGGATTGGTGGCGATTTTGCCGGCTACAGGGGCCATGTCTACCGGATGTTCAATTTCTGTTTGGCGCTGCATCCATGCACCGAGGATGAGAAAAAAAGATTGGCCATTGCCGCGTGTTTTCATGACATCGGTCTTTTGTCAGCCCATACCGTTGATTACATCCAACCTTCGGTGTCCGCAGTAAGACAGTACTTATCCGAAACGGGGCAGCAGGCGTGGCATGAGGAAATTGGCCTGATGATCGAGATGCACCACAAGGTACGGACCTACAAGACCGACCGCTATCCACTGGTGGAAGTATTCAGAAAAGGGGATCTTGTTGATTTTTCTCTTGGCTTCTTCAAATTCGGTCTTCCTTCCACCTATGTGAGCGATGTCAAGAAAGCCATCCCCAACAACGGGTTTCACCGGTTTCTCATGAAAGGTGCGCGCGAGTGGTTCGCAAAACATCCGTTCAGCCCGCCTCCGTTCATGAAGTGGTAACACATGACATCGAAACAAAAGGACCGGCGTAAATTGAAAAACCCTATTCGCACGATCCCTTCGGCCTGATCGCGAACTTGGACGTGAGTCATCAGCATGGCTACATCCCAAACAACAATGGACTTTCTGCTGGACCAGCTCTCAGGTTTGGCCAATGTGACGGCAAGGAAAATGTTTGGGGAGTACTGCCTATATTCGGCGGGCAAACCAGTTGCCTTGGTCTGCGATGACCAGTTGTACGTCAAACCAACAAATGCCGGTCGCAGCATGGCCCCTGCAGTTATCGAAGGCTATCCATATCCTGGTGCCAAACCTCATTTGCTTGTCTCAGGCGATCTCTGGGAGGACCGGGACTGGCTCTGTCAGTTGATTCAGGCTACAGAAAGCGAGGTTTCATTGCCAAAGCCGCGAAAGAAAAAGGCCTGAGTTTCGGTAATTCAGTCCTTTTATGCCCCCATTTTTGCCATGCTTTTTTCGCGCCGCCCTACTCGCCCACCAGCACGCCATCCTTGAGGTGTAGTACACGGTCGGCGCGGGCAGCTAGTTGCAGGTCGTGCGTCACCATCACGAGGCTGGCGTTTTGCGAGCGCACCTGACCAAGCAACAGGTCGAAGACAGTGCCAGCCGTCTGGCGATCCAGGTTGCCGGTGGGTTCGTCTGCGAGGATGCATGAGGGCGATGTGACCAACGCGCGGGCAATGGCGGCGCGCTGGCGTTCGCCGCCGGAAAGCTCGCCGGGACGGTGTTCGAGGCGGTGGCCGAGGCCGACGGCAGTGAGCATGTCACCGGCCACCTTGAGCGCTGCTTTGCGCTCCTGACGGCGGATAAGCAGCGGCATGGCGACATTTTCGAGCGCCGAGAATTCGGGCAGCAGGTGGTGGAACTGGTAGACGAAGCCAAGGTGCTGGTTGCGCCAGTCGCCGCGGTCGACTTCGCCGAGAGCCGAAAAATCACGGCCCATAAGGCGCACATTGCCAGTGGTTGGCGAGTCCAGTCCGCCCAACAGGTGCAGCAGCGTGCTCTTGCCGGAACCCGAGGCGCCAACGATGGCCAGGGTTTCGCCGGCCGATACCTCGAGGTCGACGGCCGACAGCACTGTAACGTCCAGCCCGCCATTGCGGAAAGCTTTGCCCAGCCCGCTGGCGGCGAGAATGACAT
>JAEUOH010000161.1 GCA_016790845.1 Dechloromonas sp. | reverse complement strand
AGGGCGGTCAGGCGCTCGACGCCGTTGAAGGCGGTACGCAGCAGGGCGACCATGACTTCGGCGTTGGCTTTTTGTGCGGCGGCGATTTGTTCGAGGTTCTGTTTGCTCATCATCTTCTCCAGTCTAGTATCGGGTGTGGATGAAACAAAAACCCCCACCTTCCGGCGGGGGTCTTACAGCTGATTACTTGCTCTTCTTGGTAGCGGCGGCGGAAGCACCGACAGCCTTGACCGTGGCGTTGGTCGCGGCAGCGACGTTGGCTTCGGCGATTTCGGCGACTTGCTTGGCAGCCTTGTTCATGTTGTCGAAAGCGGAGTTGGCGGCGGCGATGGCGCTCTTGACAGCGGCGACGGCAACGTCGGAACCGGCCGGAGCGGACTTGGCAGCCTTGTCGAGCAGCCCGGCAACGGTCTTCTGGAAGTCGCCGAACTGGGCTTCAACCAGCTTGGACAGCTCTTCCTGGGTCTGGGCGGAGATTTCATACACGGAACGCGAATAGGCAACGGCTTTTTCGACATTCGGCTGAGCCAGCGAAGCCTGGATCGACAGGGCTTCCTGGGCATCCTTGGCGCCGAGCAGGGCCTTGGTGCCGGAAACGGAATCTTCCAGGACGGAGCGGGCGGTGTTCAGGTTCAGGGCGGCGATACGCTCGGCGGAAGCCAGGGCGGTGTTGGCCACGGACAGCAGGGAATCAACGGTAGCCTTGTTGGCGGCGGCGAATTGCTCGGGGGTAGTAAACATCGTGGAATCTCCTAAATTGAAAGTGGATGCAAAACCGGATCACCGTTGCAGTGCGCCCGAAGCATCAATGTTGCACTGCAGCATACGCACCATTATAGGGATGATTAACCTATTGTCAACTGTTTGTGCGATGCAACATTCAATTTTTTCGCGACTCAAATCAAACGCTTAGCCACGTTCGGTCGGAAACCCTACACAAACCCCATGCCGTGCCATGCCCATGCACAGTGCATCATTTCGACGACTGGCTCATACCCGAACCACCGGAAGCCTTGAGCTCCAAGCGTTGACCGGAGTCAGCCGGCTGACTCCCTTGTCCCGCCTTGCTTTTCGGCTGGATGATCGCGCGAACCCGCGCCGGCTGGCCTTTTGGATCGCTGCCCTTGCCTGCGGTGACCAGATATTTTTCGCTGATCGCGTCGTACCAGATGTAGTCGCCTTTGACCTGATCGTCTCCACTCCTCACCCAGGCCCGACGGAAAAATTCGGCAACCTCGGTGTTGGTGTTGTACTCGATACGCTCCGCTTCGCCATCGATATACTCCTCCAGCCCCTCACGCTTCTGGCGGATACGCGCCAATCCATCCTTGCCACCGGTGGCAACACCAAGCTGGAATCCGTACTTGTCCTCGGTGATGACCACCTTGTCGGCCTTCAGCACCATGGTGCCCTTGATCACGACGACATCGCCTTCGAGAATCTGGATCTTTTTGGCGTCGTCGATCGAAATGCGGTTGGCCTCCAGTTGCATCGGCTTGTCGCGGTCGGCGCGCTCGGCAAACGCGGGAAGCGTCAGGAAGGCAAGGATCAGGACGAGAATGTTGGGTTTCATTTCTTGGCTCGGCGAGGATAGGAAAGGCCTGTGACCTGCGATTGCAATTCGAAGGTGGATGCGTTGTTGTCCAGACGCATGCCAACCCCCTTGGCCCAGGACTTGTCTTCGGTGATGACGACCGGGCTGGGCGTGAAGGCGATCCCCTCTTCCGTCTGCACAGTCAGGTCGGGCATGCGCGCGACCATCTCGGGACGATCCGGTGTTGCGGCACGCACTGCCTTGACGTCGTCCCACAGATAGACCGTCTGCCCCTGGCTCGTGACCTTGGCGTTCTTGCCAGTCAGCGTCAGTGATGCGGCGTTCGGCCGGTAGTGGGTCAGCGTCGGCGATTTAAGTTCTGACGTATCGTCATCCGGAAAATGTTCCATGTACGGTGCCGTCAGGCGGTATTTGATATGACCACGCTCGTCGAACTGACGAATCATGAAATTCTCGGCCATCGCATCCGGATCGTGGCGCAGTTTTCCATCGTGAGCCACATCCAGTGGCGTAATCGCCTTCTGCAACCAAAAACTCAGCCCCGCCAGCAAGGCCAGCAGGACAATGACGAAAAGTTGGCTGGAACCGAATCTCATGGCGTATCCAGATAGGCTGCGAGGATACCTTCCAGCCTCCCCTGCGCGTCGAGGATGAATTCCGCCGCCTCGCGCACCGCGCCTTGGCCGCCCGCCGCATCGGTCACAGCATGCGCCCGCTCACGGACGATCGGCCGGGCATTGGCCGGCGCTATGGCGAGACCGCTTTGCGCCATGACCGCCAGATCGATCAGGTCGTCGCCCATGAAGGCACAATCGGCCCAGCCCAGCCCAAGCCTGGCCAGCAGGCCTTCGACGGTGGCACGCTTGTCGCCAACCCCCTGAAAGACATGTGTAATACCGAGATCGGCGGCCCGCGCGGCCACGACGCCCGAATTGCGGCCGGTGACGATAGCCAGTTCGAGACCGGCGCGCTGCAAAAGCTTCAGCCCCAACCCGTCCTGCACATTGAATGTTTTCAATTCGCGACCGTCGTCGGTGTAATGCAGACCGCCATCGGTCATCACACCGTCGATATCGAAGGCAATCAACTTGATGCGGCTGGCACGGGTTCGCGTGTCCATCAGATCACCTTGGCCGTAAACAGGTCGTGCATGTTGAGCGCACCGAGCAGGCGACCCGCCGGATCGGTAACCAGCAGCGCATTGATGCGGTAGCGCTCCATCATTTCGACAGCTTCGACCGCCAGGCGCTCGGGGGCGATGGTCCGTGGCTGGGCGTGCATGACGCTGGCGATAGACGCCGCCTGCAGGTCGATGCGTTGCTCGAAAGCACGACGCAGGTCACCATCGGTGAAAATACCTAGCGTGCACCGGTCGTCATCGACCACCACCACAAGACCGAGACCGCCGCGCGACATGGCAAGAATGGCGTCGGTCACGCCAGCCTGCGGCCCGATGGTCGGCACGGCGTCACCATTGCGCATCACATCGCCGACATGCGTCAACAACCGCCGGCCAAGCGAACCACCGGGATGGGAACGCGCAAAGTCATCCGGCCCGAAGCCACGCGCATCGAGAAGCGCGACGGCCAGCGCATCGCCGAGCGCCAGCGCCGCCGTGGTGCTGGCCGTCGGTGCCAGATTGTGTGGACACGCCTCCTGGGCGACCCCGGCATCGAGATGCACATCGGCCTCGCGCGCCAGCGACGAAGTCGCCACGCCGGTCATGGCGATCAGCCGTGCGCCCTGGCGCTTGACCAGCGGCACGATGCGTAGCAGCTCTTCCGACTCGCCGGAGTTGGAAAGCGCCAGCAGCACATCGTCGCGAGTAATCATGCCTAGATCGCCGTGGCTGGCCTCGGCCGGGTGCACGAAATAGGCCGGCGTTCCGGTACTGGCCATAGTCGACGCGATCTTGCGCGCGACATGCCCCGATTTTCCAATTCCGCTGACGATCAGTCGACCACGGCAGCCGAGAATGAGCTCTACCGCTGCCGCGAAATCACCATTTATCCGGCCCACCAGCGCGTCGACCGCAGCCGCCTCGATGCTCAGCGTCTGGCGGCCCAGCGCTAGCGCCCGCTCGGGCAAAAAATGATGTGGGGTTGGGCTTTGGCTCATGGGCAGGCTGCGGTTATGATGCCCCAAGTATACCTGACTTAGCGAAACGGCCTTGAGCGCGCTCTCCCTCGTTCTACTGTTACTTGGCGCCTCGGTGCTCGCGGTGGTGATCTTTCGCCGTTTCAATCTGCCGCCGGTACTCGGCTACCTGCTGGTCGGCAGCATCATCGGTCCGCACGCGCTGAACCTGATGCGCGACATGCAGCGTGTCGAATACATCGCCGAATTCGGCGTTGTGTTCCTGATGTTCTCGATCGGCCTGGAGTTTTCGCTACCCAAGCTGTATTCGATGAAACGCATCGTCTTCGGGCTGGGCCTGCTACAGGTTCTCATCAGCATGGCGCTAATTACCGGCCTGGCCATGCTGTTCGGCATTGGCTGGCAACTTGGCATCGCGCTCGGCGGCGTTTTCGCCATGTCGTCCACAGCGGTGCTGACCAAGCTGCTCGCCGAACGCATGCAACTCGATTCTGCGCACGGACGCGAAATCATGGGCGTCTTGCTGTTCCAGGATCTGGCGGTAGTGCCCCTGCTGGTACTGATTCCCTCGCTCACGCAGCCGCCGGAAAAACTGGCGATGCTGCTGGGCATTGCGCTGCTCAAAGCCGTCGTCGCCCTCGCCGTCATCCTGGTTTTCGGCCAGAAACTGATGCGCAAGTGGTTCCACTTCGTCGCCCGCGCCAAGTCCTCCGAAGTGTTCATCCTCAACGTGCTGCTGATTACGCTGGGGCTGGCCACGCTCACGGAACTGGCCGGACTGTCACTGGCACTTGGCGCCTTCGTCGCCGGCATGCTGATTTCCGAAACCGAATACCGACTGCAGGTGGAGGAGGACATCAAGTCGTTCCGGGATGTCCTGATGGGACTATTCTTCGTCACCATCGGCGTCAAGCTCGACCTGCACATTCTGGTCGGGCTATGGTGGCAGGTCCTGCTCGCCCTGCTCGCCCTGCTGCTGGTCAAGAGTATCGTCGTCGGCCTGCTCTCCTGGCGCCTCGGCTCAACGCCCGGCAATGCCATCCGCTCCGCCCTCTGGCTGTGCGCCGGCGGCGAATTCGGCTTCGTGCTGCTGGGCGAAATCGCGCGGCTGCCGAAATCCATCGAGCAGGTGGCGCTGACCGCGCTTGTCTTGTCCATGCTGATCGCGCCTTTCATCGTCCAGTACAGTGAAAAACTGGTCATGCGCTTCGTGGCCGGCGAATGGCTGCTGCGCTCGATGCAACTGACCCAGATTGCGGCGCAGTCGATGGGCACTGAAAAACATGCGATCCTTTGTGGCTTTGGCCGTAGCGGCCAGTACCTGGCGCGCTTTCTGAGCCAGGAAGGCATCAATTACATCGCCCTCGACCTCGACCCCGATCGTGTGCGCGAAGCCGCTGCCGGCGGCGAAACCGTCGTTTTCGGCGACGCCGCGCGCAAGGAAGCACTAGTCGCGGCAGGTCTGATGCGTGCCAGCGTAGCCATCGTCACGGTCAGCGACACGCCGCTTGCCGAAAAAATTCTCCACCACATCCAGGCCTTGCGCCCTGAGATACCTGTCATCGTTCGTACCGCCGACGAACGCGATATCGAGCGCCTGTCACGGGCCGGCGCCACCGAAGTCGTTCCGGAGACGCTCGAAGCCAGCCTGATGCTGGCTTCGCACGCCCTCGTCCTGCTAGGCACGCCTGTCAATCGCGTGTTGAAGCGCATTCGCCAGACACGCTCGCAACGCTACAGCCTCTTGCGCGGCTTCTACCGCGGCGCCAGCGACCATGACATCGACGAAATCGATGACCATCACCAACCACGTCTCCACTCCGTGCTGCTCGGCCCGGGTGCCGGCGCCATCGGGCGCACCTTGGACGAAATCAACCTCGAGCAACTCGGCTGCGAAGTCAGCGCCATTCGACGCCGCGGTATCCGCGCCGTCGAGCCGGCACCGGAAACACGACTGGAAGAAGGCGATGTCGTCGTCGTGCTCGGCACTCCGGAAGCAGTGAGCGCTGCGGAAGAACGGCTGCTACAGAAATAAAAAAGCCCGCCAAAGCGGGCTTTTGAACATTGTGGTTGCGTTACAGGCTTGCGCAGACGATGTACTGCTGTCCGTCGACGATATTAGCTGTTGCGACAGGTGCCGTACCACGCGCAGAACCCATCGGAACCGCCTGAACAGAACCGCCGGCCGTATTGCCGTCGTCCATGGTGGTATCGATCTGGCGCACATAACGCCCGAGCACGCCATCCGAACAGACATAGAAGGCGCCGCGCATTCCCTGGATAAATGGGGTCGCAGCACCGGCACCGCTAACTCCACTCTCAACACCGAGGCGCCCACCATCAGCATTTCTAGGCAAGTAGTTGGCATCTGCAATATTGGTCGAACCTGTCGCCAGATTAGCCAACCGAACGTGCTGCCAGAATACGAAGGTTTCCGAAGTCACTGCCTGAGCATTCCAGTCGCCATCAACCCGGCCATTGTTACTTGTACACAATCCAATAGCCTGCGGCGTACAGGCATTGGCAACCCCCGCGCCGAACGCCGCATCCAATTGAGCCTGCGTCTGATCCCCCGGAAAGCTCTTGAACCGATCCTGATAGCCATAGACCAGCGCTGATGCAGTACGGAAGTCATTTACCATGTTCTTTACTTTGGCACTGTTGATCAGTTCCTGCCCCTTCAGCACCCCGCCCAGCAACAGGCCGATAATCACCAGCACGATGGCGATTTCGACGAGGGTAAAGCCGCCTTGGTTGTTTTTCATATCATTCTCCGCACAAGTCCTTATGCCCAGAGCACAGCAAACTCCATGCCATACGAAAATTGGGGTAAATTGGCACTCTCAGGCTGAAAAACCGCGAATCACCTGTCGAAAAATGGACAGCTGTTGAAAAAATGAACACCAAAGACGTTTCCGCCGCCCCCACACTACCTTGGTGGTCCCGGCACCCGCATTTCTTGCTGGCCGGTCACCTGCTGCTGCTCCATGCATTGGCTTTCGGGGGATGGCAGTCGCCGGCGGTCCGCATCCTGTGGTTTGTCGCGCTTGGCCTGTTCCTGCTCTGGCAGCCCTTCGTAGCCGGCGAGCAGCGCATGAACCCGCGCCAGGGCGCCGTCCTGCTCGGTATCGCGCTGGCGTCGACCTGGCTGCTCGGGCCATGGCTGATGCTGGTCTGGTGCGGCGCACTGGGGGCAGTGATCGGCGGGCGCGTACTGTGGACAGGCAGCCGTATCGAGCGCACCGGCTATCTCGTGGCCTTCGGCTATCTGGTCTGCCTGACCATCTTCGGCGTCGTGCCGGAAATTTCTCCGGCAGTCGTCCTCGACCCGCTGCCCCGCCAGACGCTCGGCCTCTACATGCCAGCCGCGCTGGTCCTATTGCTCGCATTTCCAGCGTCCCCACAACGCCGTCAGGCGGGCGACGCGTTCGACCTTTTCTACGGCATGCTGGTTTTTCTTGCGCTTGCAGTATTTGTCCTGGGCGCCCTGGCATTCACGCTGGTCGGTGGCGTCAGCTACGTTGAAGCTCTGGTCATGACGTCCCTTAGCATCGCCGCCGCGCTGCTGGTGCTTGCCTGGGCATGGAACCCGCGCGCCGGGTTCTCGGGGATCGGCTCGGCGCTTTCCCGTTACCTGCTTTCAGTCGGGCTGCCGCTCGAGCAATGGCTGGTGAAACTGGCCGAAGCCAGCGAACGCGAAACCCATCCGGTTCGTTTCCTGGCCACCGTGACCGAACAACTGGATCGCATGCCCTGGGTCGTCGGGGGCAGCTGGCAGGCCGGCGTGGAGGCCGGCGAGTTCGGCATCGTCTCGGCCCATATCCAGGAATACCGGCGCAACGATGTCGTCCTGACCCTGTATTTCCGCTACCCGCCATCGCCGGCCATGCATTGGCACGTCGAATGGTTGTTGCGCCTGGCGACCGAGTTCTATCTCGTCAAATTCCAGACGCACGAACTGCAACGCATGGGCTACTTGCAGGCGGTGTACGAGACCGGCGCCCGCGTCACGCATGATGTCAAAAATCTGCTGCAGTCACTGCAAACGCTTTGCTACGCCGCATCGCAGCCGGGCGACCCGGCGGCGGTGACCGGCTTGCTGGCGCGCCAGTTGCCGCAGATTACCGAACGGCTGAAAGCGACGCTCGACAAATTGCAGCGCCCGCAGATCGAGGAGAGCCGCAGCTTTTCGGCTCTGACCTGGTGGGAGCGCCTGCAGGATCGTCATGCCGGGGACGGCATCGCATGGCAGGAGGAGCTGCGCAGCGATACCGAAGTGCCGATTACGTTGTTCGACAGCATTGCCGAAAACCTGCTGCAGAACGCGCTGAGCAAACGGCAGCGTGAAGGTGGCCTTGAAATATCGGCAAAATTCGCGGTCGACCGCAACCGGGCCTGTTTCAGCGTGCGCGACTCCGGTGAAGCGATCACACCGGCGATTGCCGAATCGCTGCTCCGCGCCCCCGTCCAGTCGGAATTCGGCATGGGCATCGGCCTTTATCATGCAGCCAAGCAGGCGGAGGAATCAGGCTACGCCTTGAAACTGGCGGAAAACAAGGCCGGTGCGGTGACGTTCACGCTGGCCCCAAAGGGTTAATGCTGCTCTTCGATCAGCCTTTCAGCGGCCCGATCAACCGATACACCGGCGTATTCCCCTTGCCTTTCAGGTGGATGATCTGCGGTGCATCGAACGAGAAGAATTCGCTCAGACGCCGATAAGTCGTTTCGTCGACATGCACCATACCCGGCACGCCTTCGCTGGTAATACGACTGGCCAGATTGACGGTATCACCCCACAAGTCGTAGATGAATTTCTTCTTGCCGACGACACCGGCGACCACCGGCCCGGTACCGACACCGATCCGCACCTCCAGCCGCAGGCTGTTGACTTCATGGTCATCGCGCAGCAAGTCGCGCATCGCCAGCGCCAGTTCGGCGATCGCCCGCGTGTAGTTGCCCTCATCGCTGTTCAGGCCGCCGGCCACCATGTAGGCATCGCCGATGGTCTTGATCTTCTCCATGCCGAACTGCTCGGCCAGTTCGTCGAAAGACGAGAAGATGCGATTGAGCATCGCGAACACCTGCTGCGGCGTCATGCCTTCGGCCAGCCTCGTGAAATTGACGATATCGACGAACATCACCGTGACATCGGCAAAACCATCGGCGATGGTCTGTTTTTCGTATTTCAGGCGCTCGGCAATCGGCCCGGGCAGGATGTTGAGCAGCAGGCGCTCGGAACGATCCTGCTCATCCTGCAGCAAGCGGTGGGTCTCCTCCAGGCGGGCCTGCGCCTTGGCTTTTTCCTGCGTGGAATAGCGCAACAGCAGGTAGACGATGGTCGACACCGACGCGAAATTGAGCGCGAAGAAGAACACGCTGACGCGGACCGGCACCTTCGACGCACCGGGAACAATCGTATCGGCCAGGAAATAGTCGAAAAAGCCGGACAGCGCCGTCAGGAAGATGTAGGCGAAAAACCAGGCCAGCGACTCCCGAACGCCGAAAAACAGGACGGCGCCGATCGGTGCCAGCAGGCCCCAAAGGCTGATGCCGCTGGCAGTGATGAAGTTGCCGATGCTCCATTGCACGACGAAAGGCATGAACAGGAACAACGCCAGCTGCGAATAGCGGAAGAAATTGAAATTTCCGCTTTTGAGGAAAAAGACCAGGTTGGAAACCAGCAACAGCTGAAAGGCGAACGGTGCGGTCGACGAGAATTGAGGCCCCATTTGCCAATACAGGAACAGCCACAGCATCGACCCCAGCGACACGAGGCCGGTGGCGAAGATCAGCAGCGATTTCTTCAGACGGGTCTCGGCGTCGTCGTCCGGACTGAAACCCGCCGTGCTGAGTGAGCGAAACAGGCTGGATTGAGGCTGGTTCATGGCTTCCCTGCCGTCGAAGCGACGGTTCATCCTCAGTTTGGCAGTCGCCAACGACGCCGTCAATAAGGCAACGGCATGTGCGGAAGCTCAGAAAAACAGCCGCGCCAGCTCTTCCCCGGGCGACGGCGCCCGCATGAAAGCCTCGCCGACGAGGAAGGCATCGACCCGATTGGCGCGCATCAGTGCCACGTCTTCCGGCTTCAGGATGCCGCTCTCGGTGACCACGATACGATCCGCCGGGATGCGCGCCAGCAAGCCAAGCGTGGTATCGAGCGTGACCTCGAAGGTGCGCAGGTTGCGGTTGTTGATGCCGAGTAGCGGTGTTTCCAGTTGCAACGCGGCATCGAGCTCTTCGCCGTTGTGCACCTCGACCAGCACCGCCATGCCGTAGCCGTGGGCTTGCGCTTCCAACGCCCGCATCTCCGCCAGGCTCAGCGCAGCGGCGATGAGCAGAATGCAATCGGCGCCCATGGCGCGGGCTTCGGCCACCTGATAGGCATCGACCATGAAATCCTTGCGCAGCACCGGCAGGCCGCAGGCCGCGCGCGCTGCCTGCAGGTAGTCCGGACAGCCCTGGAAATACTGCCTGTCGGTCAGTACCGAAAGACAGGCCGCGCCATGTTGCGCGTAGCTGCGGGCAATTTCAGCCGGCTGAAAATCCGGCCGGATGACGCCTTTCGACGGGCTAGCCTTCTTGATTTCGGCGATTATGGCCGGTTGACCGCAACCGATCCTGTGGCGGATGGCACCGACGAAATCGCGCGGTGCCGGCTGGGCCACCGCTTCGGCTTCGACCGCGGCAAGCGGCCGAACGGCCACCGCCGCGGCGATTTCCTCGCGCTTGGTGGCAATGATCTTGTTGAGGATGTCGGCCATTACTTCGCCAACCGCTGTGTGCATTCGACAAATTGCGCCAGCTTGGTACGCGCGGCGCCGCTGGCGATGGCTTCGCGCGCCCGGGTAATGCCGTCGCCAATGCTGTCGGCGACATTGGCAACATAGAGCGCCGCACCGGCGTTCAGGCAGACGATCTCGCGCGCGGCGCCCGGCTTGTTGTCGAGTGCGCCAAGCATCGTGGCCTTGGATTCCTCGGCGCTACCGACGCGCAAATTACGCAGTGACATCATCTGCAGGCCGAAATCTTCGGGGTGCACTTCGTATTCGCTAACCTCGCCATTCTTCAGCTCGCCAACCAGCGTCGCCGCGCCGAGCGAGATTTCGTCGAGGTTGTCCTTGCCGTGCACAACCAGCACGCGCTCGGCGCCCAGACGCTGCATGACGCGCACCTGGATGCCGACGAGGTCGGGATGGAAAACGCCCATCAGCGTGTTCGGCGCGCTGGCAGGGTTGGTCAGCGGACCGAGGATGTTGAAAAGCGTGCGCACGCCCATTTCGCGGCGCACCGGCGCCACGTGCTTCATTGCGCTATGGTGGTTGGGCGCGAACATGAAGCCGATGCCACACGCCTCGATACAGGCAGCCACCTGCTCGGGCGACAACATGATGTTTGCCCCCAGCGCTTCCAGCACGTCGGCGCTACCGGAGCTGGACGACACGCTGCGCCCGCCGTGCTTGGCCACCTTGGCCCCGGCAGCGGCAGCGACGAAGATCGAGGTGGTCGAGATGTTGAAGCTGTGCGCCGAATCGCCACCGGTGCCGACGATATCGACGAATCGGTTGTCGTAGGGCACGTTCACTCGCGTGGACAGCTCGCGCATGACGGTGGCGGCGGCGGCGATCTCACCGATGGTTTCCTTCTTGACGCGCAGCCCGGTGATGATGGCGGCAATCATGACCGGCGTCACTTCGCCGCCCATGATCTGGCGCATCAGCGAGACCATCTCGTCATGGAAAATTTCGCGGTGTTCGATCACGCGCTGAAGGGCGGCTTGCGGGGTCATTTCTTGAATTCGTCCAGGAAGTTCTTGAGCAGGTCGTGACCGCGTTCGGTCAGGATGGATTCGGGATGGAACTGCACGCCCTCGACGGCCAGCGTCTTGTGACGCACCCCCATGATCTCGCCATCGTCGGTCCACGCGGTGATGTCGAGACAGTCTGGCAAGGTCTCGCGCTCGATGGCCAGCGAATGGTAGCGAGTACAGGTCAGCGGGTTGGGCAGGCCCTTGAAGACGCCGACATCCTTGTGGTGCACCGGCGAAACCTTGCCGTGCATAAGCTGCTTGGCGTGCACGATCCTGCCACCGAAGGCCTCGCCGATCGCCTGATGGCCGAGGCAGACGCCAAGCAGCGGAATCTTGCCAGCGAATTCGCGAATCGCCACCAGCGAGATGCCGGCCTGCGCCGGCGCACAGGGGCCGGGCGAAATCACCAGATAGTCGGGCTGAAGGCGCGCAATATCTTCCAGCCCGATGGCATCGTTGCGATAAACCCGCACATCCTGCCCCAGCTCGCCGAGGTACTGGACGATGTTGTAGGTAAAGCTGTCGTAATTGTCGATCATCAGCAGCATGCTGTTGATTCCTTGCCTGTTTCGTGAGGCCATGATTCTACATTAAAGCCCTCGGCCAGAGCCGGGCCAGGGCTTTTGGATTAAAATGCCGCATTTCCCGCCGGATTCGCTCATGAACGCCGCCCACACCATGCCGCCGCACACGCTTTCCATCGTCGTTCCCTTCTACAACGAGGAAGACAACATCGCCCCGCTGGTCAAGCGCGTGCACGAGGCGCTGGACGGCTACGAGAACCCGTGGGAGCTGGTGCTGGTCGACGATGGCAGCAGCGACGCGACGGTCGAACGCGCCCTGCAGTCGGCCAAGGAATATGGCCCGCATGTGCGTATCGTCGAGCTGACACGAAACTTCAAGCAGACCGCCGCCATGCAGGCCGGCATCGACGCGGCGCGCGGCGATGTGATCGTGACCATGGACGGCGACCTGCAGAATGATCCGATCGACATCCCGCGCATGGTCGCCCGGCTGCTGAACGAAGACCTCGATCTGGTCGCCGGCTGGCGCCAGAACCGCCAGGACGGTCTGGTGCTGCGCAAGATCCCCTCCAAGATCGCCAACAAGCTGATCGCCCGCATGACCGGCGTCAAGCTGCGCGACTACGGCTGCAGCCTCAAGGCCTTCCGTGGCAGCGTCATCAAGAGCGTGCGCCTGTACGGCGAAATGCACCGTTTCATCCCGGCCTGGCTGGCCACCGTGACGACGCCGCGCCGCATCGCTCAGGAACCAACGACACACCACGCGCGCACCGCCGGTGTTTCCAAGTACGGCATCTCGCGCACCTTCCGCGTCATCCTCGACCTCATCGCGGTCTACTTCTTCATGCGCTTCCGTGCCCGCCCCGGTCACTTCTTCGGTGGCATCGGCCTCGGTCTCACAGCCCTTTCCGGCCTCGTGCTGACCTGGCTGGCGTGGATTAAATTCGGTCTCGGCGAGCAGATTGGTGGCCGTCCGGCACTGATCGTCGGCATCGGCGGGTTGATCGCCGGCGTGCACTTCATCACCACCGGCGTGCTCGCCGAGCTGCTGGCCCGCATCTACTTCGAGTCCGGCACCATCCGCTCCTATTCGGCGCGCCCGGAACGCCCGCTGGCCGCCGACGAAGGCTGGCACAAGCCGGCGTGACACCGGTTGCGGTCGACGCCGGAATATACGAAAAATCCGGCGGCAAGATCCTGCTCGGCCTGACGGCCATCTTGCTCGCCTGGCGCTTCTGGGTCGTTCCACACATGGGCGTTACCCTCTACGTCGACGAAGCGCAATACTGGACCTGGGCGCAACACCTCGACTGGGGCTACTTTTCCAAGCCGCCCGGCGTCGCCGCGCTGATCGCCGTCTCGACCGTGCTGTTCGGCGACGGCCTGCTCGGCGTCAAGGCGCTGGCCATGCTTTGCTACCCGCTCGCCGCCGCTGCCTGCTGGGCAATCGCCCGCCGCCTCTACGACGCCCGTATCGCCTTCTGGTCGGCACTCGCCGTGCTGACCCTGCCGATCTTCGCCTGGCTCGGCCTCTTCGTTTCGACCGACGCCCTGCTGACGCTGTTCTGGGCACTGGCGCTGTGGGCCTACCTGCGGGCGCTGGCCAGCGATGCCTGGGGCGACTGGCTGCTGCTCGGCGCCATCTGCGGCCTCGGCCTGCTCTCCAAATACACGATGGCCGCCTGGCTGGGCGCCGCCTTCCTGCATCTGCTGGCCTTTCATCGCTCACGCCTCGCTTCGCCCAAACCGTGGCTGGCGGCCGGGCTGGCGCTGCTCATTCTTGGCCCGAACCTGTGGTGGAACGTCGTCCACGACTTCCCGACACTGAAACACACCGCCGACATCACCGTGAACCGCAAGGCCGGTGGCGGACTGCCGGCGCTCGGGGAGTTCTGGGCCGCGCAGTGGGGCGCCTTCGGGCCGGTACTGGGCAGCGTCTTCTTCATCCTCCTCTTTCAGGCCAGGCAAAGCTGGCGCGACGAGCGCACACGACTCCTGCTCTGGTTTGCCCTGCCGCTGTGGGCAGTGGTTTCGGCGCAGGCCTTCAAGAGCACGGCCAACGCCAACTGGGCGGCGCCTGCCTTCGCGCCGGCCGCCATTGCCGTCGTCGCCTGGATGCTCCAGCGCGGCAGGCAGAAGCTGCTGATCGCCGGCATCGCGCTCAACATCGCCCTGATCGGCATCGCCTACCACTGGCAAAATGTGCTGGTTGCGGTCGACGCCGAAAAAAGGGCAAAAATGAACTTCTACGCCCGCGCCCAGGGCTGGGACGAACTTGGTCGGCAATTGAAGCCGCTGCTGCAGGCCCACCCCGACGCCGTGCTGGTCGCCGACAACCGCACCCTGCTTGCCCACATGCTCTACGAATTGCGCGACCTCAAGCCGGCTGCCGCCAGCTGGAATCCGACCGGCGTCGCCAGCGACCACTACAAGCTGACGACCGACCTGCGCCCCTGGATCGGCCGCGACGCCATCCTGATTAGCGAAACCCCGATCGGCGATAATCTCACCCGGCATTTTGCCGGCAGCGAACTGCTGGCCCGGCTGAACGCGCCGGTCGATGCGAAAACCGTGCGCCAGATCGACGTCTATCTGCTCCATGATTTCAAGGGCTACTGAACTGCGCATCGCGCTGATCGTGTTCGGCCTGCTGGCCGTGCTCTTCATCGCCTTTCCGCAGATTGACCTGGCGGCCAGCGGCCTGTTTTACCAAGGTGACGGAAAATGGCTGCTGGCCCGCGACAGCGCCCTGCTGGCGCTCCCCTACCACGGCCTGCCGCGCCTCGGCCAGAGCCTGTTGCTGGTTTTGCTCGTCCTCTTCCTGCTCGGCTTCTGGCGGGCCTTTCCCGGGCTCAAGGCACGGCGCGTCGCCATCGGCTTTCTGATCGTCGGCGGCCTGCTCGGCCCGGTGCTGCTGGTCGACGCCACGCTGAAGGAGCATTCCGGGCGCACGCGGCCGGTCAATACCGTCAATTTCGGCGGCAGCAAGCAGTTCACACCGGCCTTCATCCCGGCCGACCAGTGCCGGAAGAACTGCTCCTTCGTCAGTGGCCATGTCGCCACCGCCTCGTTCATCATGGCCTTCGGCTGGCTCGGCGCACCCGCCGTGCGCCGCCGCTGGCTGCTGGCCAGCATCGCCTTCGGCGGCTTTTTTGCGCTGGTACGCATGGTGCCGGGCGGGCATTTCCTGTCCGACACCATCTTCGCCTGGTTCGCCACCTATTTCAGCCTGTGGTTCACCGAATGGCTGTTCCGCAAGTTCGGCTGGCTGCCCGAGCGCTGACCATGGACATCGTCCTCATCCACGGCATGGGGCGCACGCCGGCGTCGATGCTGATCCTGAAGCGGCGCCTTGCACAACTCGGGCATCGAACGCACTTGTTCGGCTACGCCGCCTGGGCCGAGAATCTGGACAGCGTCAGCGCCCGACTGGCGCGCCGTATCGCACAAGTGGCCGGCACGCAGCCTTACGCGGTGATCGGCCATTCGCTGGGCTCGGTCATCCTGCGCCGGGCGCTGGGTAAATTAACGGCCAACCCACCCCGCCACTGCTTTTTCCTGGCGCCGCCGATGCGCGCCTGCAAGGCGGCGCGGTTTTTCTCGCGCTACCGCCTTTACCGGGCGCTGACCGGCGAGATGGGCGGCCTGCTCGCCGACGAGTCGTTCATGCAAAGCCTGCCGCTGCCGCCCAATACCGTCATCTACGCCGGCACCGGCGGCCCGCGCGCCAACTGGCTGCCGTTCGGCAATCAGGCCAACGACGGCATCCTGGCGCTCGACGAGGTGGCGAACGACGGCGGCGAGCGGGTCGAGGTGGCGGCCAGCCACACGTTCATCATGAATTCCCGCGCCGTGTTCGACGACATCGTGCGCCGGCTGGCAACCATCCAATCTTCGCCCTAGTTGCGGCGACAGGACTCTGATCAACCCGTATTTCTTCAGCTTGGCATGCAGCGTCGTGCGCGCGACATTGCCCGCTGTTGGGGAAATTCGTTGGCGATCAGCAGGACGGCAGCAATCACCAGCTGCCGATGCGGTTGCCACTGTAACCGCTGAAAATTGCCCCATTTTGGCGGTCGACTGCGTCAGTTCATCCGGCGCGGCGCGGTCAGCACCTCGGGGGCCAGCACGGCATCCAGATCGGCGCGTGCCATCAGCCCCATTTCCTCGACCAGCTCGGCAACGCCACGACCGCTGCGCAACGCTTCCTGCGCGACCTTCGTCGCGTTTTCGTAGCCGATGTGCGGGTTGAGCGCCGTCGCCAGGCCAGCCGAGGTGCGCACACGCTCGGCCAGCAATTCGCGGTTGGCGGTGATGCCGCGCACGCAATGCGCGGTCAGCGTGCGGCAGCCGGCGGACAGGTGTTCGATGCTCTTGAACAGGCTGTGGGCTATGATCGGCTCGAAGGCATTCAACTGGAGCTGGCCGCCTTCAGCCGCCATCGTGATCGTCACATCGTTTCCGATGACTTCGAAGGCGATCTGGTTGACCACTTCCGGGATCACCGGATTGACCTTGCCCGGCATGATCGACGAGCCGGCGGCGCGTGGCGGCAGACGGATTTCGTTGAGCCCTGCTTGCGGACCGCTGGAGAGCAGACGCAGGTCGTTGCAGGTCTTCGACAGCTTGCAGGCGACGCGCTTCAACACTCCTGAGAGCTGGACGAACGCGCCGCAGTCCTGGGTCGCCTCGATCAGGTTGGGTGCCGCTTCGAGATGCAGGTCGGAGAGGCGCGACAGGTGACCAATGGCCAGTTTGGAATAGCGCATATCGGTGTTGATACCGGTGCCGATGGCCGTTGCGCCGAGATTGATTTCGCGGATCAGCGCAATCGCTTCGCCCAGCCGTGCCTCGTCTTCCTGCAACATCACGGCATAGGTCGAAAACTCCTGGCCAAGGGTCATCGGCACGGCATCCTGTAGCTGGGTACGGCCGATCTTCAGCACGTCCTTGAACTCCTCGGCCTTGGCGGCGAAGGCTTCGCGCAAGCCGGCCATCGCCGAGAGCAGTGCGCGGATCGACAGACAGGTGGCGACGCGCAAGGCCGTCGGGTAGACGTCGTTGGTGCTCTGCGACATGTTGACGTGGTTGAGCGGGTGCAGATGTGCATAGTCGCCCTTCTTGTGGCCGAGCAGTTCGAGCGCGCGGTTGGCGATCACCTCATTGGCGTTCATGTTGGTCGAGGTACCGGCACCGCCCTGGATGACGTCGACGACGAACTCGCCGTGCAGCTTGCCGCCGGCGATTTCCTGACAGGCGGCGACAATGGCGTCGGCGCGTGTCTTGGCGAGCTGGCCGAGCTCTGCGTTGGCCAGCGCCGCCGCCTGCTTGGTCAGCGCCAGCGCGCGCACCAGTTCGGCGTAGCTGCCGATCGCCTTGCCGGTGATCGGGTAGTTCTCGATGGCGCGCAGGGTGTGGATACCCCAGTAAGCTGTGGCCGGGACCAGCGCATCCCCCAGTAGGTCGTGCTCGTTGCGGTAAGTCATGCTGCCTCCTTTTATGGTTTCGTTATCAATGATGCAGAATTTTGACGAGGAACTGCTGTGCCCGCCCCACATGCGGGCAGCCGATGACTTGCTGTTTGTCATCGCAGTACGAGAAGGGCATTGAAGATTCCTTGTGGCCGAGGGGAAGCGTGCCCGTTTTCTTGACCCTCTTCAGGGTCGGGAGTTCCTGGACACGCGCCGGGATGGCGACGATTCTCCGCCACCCGCGGCCTGTTGCGGTCGACGAAAAAAAACCGCCCATTTTCACGGGCGGTTTTTCTGAAATGCGGCTGGCGAGCGGAATCAGTCGATCCGCGTATCCAGCCCCTGTTCGGCCAGTTCGGCGGCGCGCAGCACGGCGCGGGCCTTGTTCTGGGTTTCATCCCATTCCGATTGCGGGTTCGAATCGGCGACGATGCCGGCACCGGCCTGGACGTGCAGCTTCCTGTCCTTGACGACAGCGGTACGAATGGCGATGGCGAGATCCATGTCGCCATGAAAACCGAGATAGCCGACTGCACCGGCGTAGATGCCGCGCTTGACCGGCTCCAGTTCGTCGATGATTTCCATGGCCCGCACCTTCGGCGCGCCGGAGACGGTGCCGGCCGGGAAAGTCGCCTTGAGCACGTCGAGCGCGTCCAACCCGGCTTGCAGCTTGCCTTCGACGTTGGAAACGATGTGCATCACGTGCGAGTAGCGCTCGACGATCATGTTCTCGGTCAGCTTGACGGTGCCGACCTTGGCCACGCGACCACAGTCGTTGCGCCCGAGGTCGAGCAACTGGGTGTGTTCGGCGCGCTCCTTCTCGTCGGCCAGCAGTTCGGCAGCCAGCGCTGCGTCTTCCTCCGGCGAGGCACCGCGCTTGCGGGTGCCGGCAATCGGCCGTACCGTCACACGCTCGCCTTCGAGGCGCACCAGAATCTCCGGCGAAGCACCGACGACGTGGTAATCCTCGAAATCGAAATAGAACATGTAGGGCGACGGGTTGAGGCTGCGCAGGCTGCGGTAGAGCGCCATCGGGCTGGCCCCGAAGGGCTTGGTCATGCGTTGCGAGAGCACGACCTGCATGACGTCGCCTTCGGTGATGTAGTCCTTGGCCTTGAGCACGGCCTGCTTGAACGCCGCTTCGCCGAAAGTGGAGACGGCCTCCTGGGAATGCACCGCCGTTTCTCTCGGGATCGTGACCGGCGTGCGCAACTTGGCCAGCAGCTCCATGAGCCTTGCCCGCGCCTTCTGGTAGGCGCCGGGGAAACCGGGTTCGGCGTAGACGATCAGCGTCAGTTTGCCGGAGACGTTGTCGACGACAGCGATTTCTTCGGAAAGCAGCAGGCCGATGTCCGGCGTGCCGATGTCGTCCGGCTTGTGGGTGCGCGTCAGCTTGGTTTCGACGTAGCGCACGGTGTCGTAGCCGAAGCAGCCGACGAGGCCTCCGCAGAAGCGCGGCAGGCCGGCGCTGGGCGGCGCCCTGAAGCGCTGCATGAACTTGCCGATGAAGTCGAGCGGATTGGTGTCATCCTCGCGCTCGGCGACACGGTTACCGGTCAGCACCAGCACCTGGTGACCATTGACGACGATGCGCGTTGAAGCGGCAAGGCCGATGATCGAGTAGCGGCCAAAGCGTTCGCCGCCCTGCACCGATTCGAGCAGGTAGGTGTAGTGGCCGCCGCTGGCGCCGCTGGTCAGCTTGAGATAGATGGAGAGCGGCGTGTCGAGGTCGGCAAACGTTTCCAGCGTAACGGGAATGCGGTTGTAGCCTTGCGCGGCAAGCGCGTTGAATTCGATTTCAGTCATGGGGAAGCCTCGGAAATGACAGGGTGATGCGGTCTGGTGCGGTGCGCCGCAAGGGCGCGCGAATGGAGATCAGGGGCGCCAGCGACGCCAACCTTGCCATTCGTTCCAGAGTCGCAGCGTTGTCATTAATGTTTGAGGTCTTTGAAGTTGAGCGCTTGCCGGTAGGCGGCAAGCAAATCGGATACTAGCGCATCGCAATCGGCACTGTCCACCGGCTTGCCCTCGTTGTAGCCGTAGGGTACGGCGTAGGCGAGACAGCCGGCGGCGTGGGCGGCATGGATATCATTTTCCGAATCGCCGATATGCAGGTTGCGATCCGGGCGCACGTCAAACAGGCGGCAGGCATGCAGGATCGGTTCGGGGTGCGGTTTCTTGTTGGCGGTGGTGTCGCCGGAGACGACGACGTCGAAATAATCGGCGAGGCCCATGCGCTCAAGCAACGCTTCGGTGAACATGCCCGGCTTGTTGGTGACGACGCCCATTTTGACGCCGCTGGCTTTCCAGGCTTGCAGGCCCTCGATGACGCCCGGGTAAATCAGCGTGAATTTGCCGTTGACCGCAGCATAGTGGCGTTTGAAGGATTCGATGGCCGCGTGCAGTTGTTCTGAACCCGGCGGTTGCGCATGCGTCAGGCAGCGCTCGACCAGCACCGCCATGCCCTTGCCGACAAAGCTGTGCACCTCGGCCTGGCTACGCGGCGGCGCGCCGACCTCTTCCAGCATCAACCGGCAAGCTTCGGCCAGATCGGCGATGGTATCGAGCAGCGTACCGTCGAGATCGAAGGTGACTGATTCGAAATGCATCAGACTTTCGCTAGCTCGCCACGCAAGGCGCCGATGATCGAATCGTAGCGGTGCGGATCGCTGTCCTTGCCCGCGCCATAGACGGCCGAGCCGGCGACGAAAGCATCGACCCCGGCGCGGGCGATCTCGGCGATGTTCGCCGTATTCACGCCCCCATCGATTTCGAGACGGATGCGGCGGCCGCTTTCCTTCTCGTAGGCGTCCAGTTTCGCCCTTGCCTGGCGTGCTTTGGCCAGCGTGCCGGGAATGAATTTCTGGCCGCCGAAGCCGGGGTTGACGCTCATCAGCAGGATGACGTCGATCTTGTCGAGGACGTAATCCATGTAGTCGAGCGGCGTCGCCGGGTTGAAGACCAGGCCACCCTGACAACCGGCATCGCGGATCAGCGACAGGCTACGGTCGACGTGCTCCGAGGCTTCGGGGTGGAAGGTGATGATGTTGGCGCCGGCTTTGGCGAAGTCGGGGATGATGCGGTCGACCGGCTTGACCATCAGATGAACGTCGATCGGTGCCGTGGTGCACGGGCGAATCGCTTCGCAAACCAATGGCCCGATGGTCAGGTTGGGAACATAATGGTTGTCCATCACGTCGAAGTGAATCCAGTCGGCGCCCGAGGCAATGACGTTGGCCACTTCTTCGCCAAGCTTGGCGAAATTGGCGGACAGAATGCTCGGTGCGATGACGAAATCTTTGACTGACATGATGCTTCCCTGAACAAAAACAGACGAAATTATCCCATGCCCAACGCCAACAAGTACCGTATCGAAGTCCAGCCCGTAGCACAGTTCATCCCCGACCAGTCCGATCCTGAGGAAAACCGTTACCTGTTCGCCTATACCATCACCATCAGGAATGTCGGCGAAGTGCCGGCGCAGCTAATTTCCCGCCACTGGATCATCACCGACGCCCACAACGAGGTTCAGGAAGTGCGCGGCCTCGGCGTCATCGGCAAGCAGCCCCTGCTTAAACCCGGCGAGAGCTTCCAGTATTCCAGCGGTTCGGCACTGACCACGCCGGTCGGCACCATGAAAGGCACCTACCAGATGGTGGCCGAGGACGGCACACATTTTGACGCCGAAATCCCGGAATTCACACTGGCCATGCCACGGGTGCTGCACTGAGTCTGAAGCACAGCTACACACTGATCGCGCCGTTCTATGACGCGGCGATTGCGCGTGCCACGCAGGCGGCGCGCCAGCGCAGCCTAGCCGCCCTGCCCGCAACGCCGGGGCGCGTGCTGCTGGCCGGCGTCGGCACCGGCCTTGACCTGCCGCACCTGCCGGTGCAGCACAGCTATATCGGCCTCGACCTCAATCGCGCCATGTTGCGTCGCGCCTTGCCGCGCGCCAAATCGGTAGACTTTGCGCCGGTGCAAGGCGACGCGCAGCGCCTGCCGTTTGCCGATGCCAGTTTCGACATGGCGATTTTGCATCTGATTCTCGCCGTCGTGCCGGAGCCGGCTCATTGTTTGGCTGAAGTTGCGCGAGTGTTGCGCCCCGGGGGCCAGTTGCTCATTTTCGACAAATTCCTGTACCGCGGCCAGACGGCATTGCTACGCCGCCTGGCCAACCCGCTGCTGCGCCGGGTAGCCACCCGTCTCGATGTCGTCTTTGAGGATGTGCTGGGCGCAGCACCGAGCCTGCGGGTCTTGCACGACCAGCCGGCACTGGCTGGCGGCTGGTTTCGGACGATCCGGCTAAGCAAGAGCGCCTAATCGGCGCCTTCGACCTTGTCCAGCGCGTCGTCAATCCAGGCTTCGAGCAGCGTATAGGTCACCGCCAGCACGACCGGGCCGACGAAGATGCCGACCAGACCGAAGCCCAGCATGCCGCCGATGACGCCGGCGAAGATCAGGAGCAGCGGCAGATCGGCGCCACGCTTGATCAGCATCGGGCGCAGAAAGTTGTCCAGGCTGCCGACGATCAGGCTCCACACCAGCAGGAAGGTCGCCCAGGCATTGTCGCCCGTCCAGTACATCCAGCCGACCGCCGGAAACAGCACCAGCGCCGGCCCGAGCTGGGCAATACAAAGCATCAGCATGACCGCCGACAGCAGCGCGGCAAACGGAACGCCGGCGACGGCCAGCCCGATACCGCCGAGCACTGTTTGCACGATGGCCGTTACCCCGACCCCCAGCGCGACGGCGCGAATCGCCTGCCCGGCCAGGATCACTGAATTCCTGCCGCGCTCGCCCGCCAGGCGCTGGCCAAAGCGGCGGACGCTGCGCGCGGCGGCTTCGCCACTCGAATAGAGAATGGCCGAAATGACGACGACCAGCAGAAACTGAACCAGCATGCCGCCCAGGCTGCCGGCCTGGCCGAGCGTCCATTTGGCAGCCACTGTGACATAGGGCGTAGCCCTGCTGACCAGGCCGTCCGAGCCGCTATCGGCCAGCTGACGCCAGCTGCTCGCCAGTTTCTCGCCAACCAGGGGTAAACCGCCGACCCATTCCGGCGGATGCGGCACCCCGGTAACCGCAACTTTCTTCGCCACATCGGTCAGTTGATCGGCATGATCGACGATCGTCTCGATCGCCCCCCAGAGCGGCAACACCAGCAGCAACAGCATGCCCAGCGTCATGACCGCGACGGCCGGGGAACGCCGGTTGCCGAAGCGTGCTTCGAGCGACTTGAGCATGGGCCAGGTGGCGACGACCAGCATTGTCGCCCACACGGTGGCCGCCAGGAAGGGTCGCAAAACCCAGAGCGAAGCCACGATCAACAGGAAGATGCAGACGACGGCCAGCGTGGTGCGGGTCAAATCCTGACGGACAGCGCTCATGGGGTTTCCTCAGCTGCGGTAGTCGGCGTTGATCTTGACGTAATCGTACGAGAAATCGCAGGTGTAGACACTGGCGGCGGCATTCCCGCGCCCCAGATCGACGCACACGGTGATTTCGGCCTGCGCCATGACCCGCGCGCCATCCTCTTCCCGGTAGGCGGCAGCGCGGCCGCCATTTTCGGCGACCAATACGTCATCCAGCCAGACCCTGACGCCATCGACGTCGAGATCGGCAATCCCGGCATAACCGATGGCTGCCAGGATGCGGCCGAGATTGGGGTCGGAGGCGAAGAAGGCAGTCTTGACCAAGGGCGAATGCCCAATCGCATAACCGACCTTGCGGCACTCGTCGGCGTCCTTGCCACCTTGCACGGCCACGGTGATGAATTTGGTCGCCCCCTCGCCATCGCGCACAATGGCCTGCGCCAGTTCGACGGATACGGCAATGATCGCCGCCTTGACCTCGGCCCAGCCGGCGTCGGTTTCAGCAGCGAAGCTGATGCCCGACTGGCCGGAGGCGATCATCACGAAAGAATCGTTGGTCGAGGTATCGCCATCGACCGTGATGCAGTTGAAAGACAGGTCGGCGGCTTCCTTGACCAGCGCGTCAAGCAAAGGCTGGGCGATGCCGGCGTCGGTGGCCAGGAAGCCGAGCATGGTCGCCATGTTGGGCCGGATCATGCCGGCGCCCTTGGACATACCGGAAATCGCCACTTTTTTGCCGTTGACCGCAACCGTCCGCGATGCGGCCTTGGCAACGGTATCGGTGGTCATGATGGCGTGGGCGGCGGCATGCCAGTTGTCGGCCTTGAGGTCGGCCTGTGCGGCCGGCAGTCCGGCCTTGATGCGGTCAACGGGCAACGCTTCGAGGATAACGCCGGTCGAGAACGGCAGCACCTGTTCGGCGGCAATGCCGAGGGCAGCGCCAACCGCGTCGCAGGTCGCCTGCGCCGTCTGGCGACCTGGCTCACCGGTACCGGCATTGGCGATGCCGGTATTGATGACCAGCGCGCGGATTTCCTTGCCCCCCGCGAGATGGCTGCGGCACAACTGAACCGGCGCCGCGCAGAAGCGGTTCTGCGTGAATACGCCGGCTACGGAGCAACCGGCGTCCAGGGCGATCAGCGTCAGATCGCGGCGGCTCTTCTTGCGGATTTCGGCTTCAGCCGTGCCGAGGCGAACCCCGGGCACGGGCAGCAGTTGATCGGCGGCAGGCGTAAGGTAATTGACGGGCATGAAGCAGGCTCCAAAAGCATCAAGGCACCGCCTTGGGTGCCTTGGGGGTCGAATCAGGAAAGTTTTCCGTGGCAGTGCTTGTATTTCTTTCCGCTACCGCAGGGGCAGGGGTCGTTGCGCCCGATTTTTGGCCCGGCGACTGCCGGCTGTTGCGCTGCCTCGCCAACCTCGCCATCGCTGCCGCCCAGCGCCTCGTCATAATCGGCATGCTGGTACTGGACATTCTGCACCTCGGCATGCGGCGCCGTTTCCTCGACATCTTCCTGCGAACGCACCTGCACGGTAAAGACAATCCGGGTGACTTCGTTGCGCACCCGGTCAAGCAGTGCTTCGAACAGTTCAAAGGCTTCGCGCTTGTACTCCTGCTTCGGGTTCTTCTGGGCATAACCGCGCAGATGGATGCCCTGGCGCAGATGATCCAGCGCCGACAGGTGCTCGCGCCACTGCGTGTCGAGATTCTGCAACATCACGTTGCGCTCGAACTGGTGGAAAGTCGGCGCACCGACCAGATCGATCTTTGCCTGGTAGGCTTCGTCGGCGTTCTGCGTGATGCGCGTTAGAATTTCTTCATCGGTCAGCGTCGGTTCATTCTTGACCCATTCGGCCACCGGCGCCGCGATCAGCAATTCACCCGCCAGCGCACGCTCCAGCGCGGGCAAGTCCCATTGCTCCTCGACCGACTCGGCTGGCACATGGTTGCGGAAAATTTCGGCGATGACGCCGTGGCGCATCGCGGTGATGGTTTCCGAAATATCCTCGGTCTCCAGCAGTTCGTTGCGCTGCTGGTAGATCACCTTGCGCTGGTCGTTGGAAACGTCATCGTATTCCAGCAACTGCTTGCGGATATCGAAGTTGCGGGCTTCCACCTTGCGTTGCGCCGACTCCAGCGAGCGGGTCACCAGCGGATGCTCGATGGCCTCGCCTTCGGGCATCTTCAGCTTGTCCATGATGGTGCGCAGGCGCTCACCGGCGAAGATGCGCAGCAACGGATCGTCGAGTGACAGATAGAAACGTGACGAACCGGCATCGCCCTGACGACCGGCCCGGCCGCGCAACTGGTTGTCGATACGGCGCGATTCGTGGCGCTCGGAACCGATGATGTGCAGACCACCGGCCACCAGCACCTGATCGTGCAGCTTTTGCCATTCTTCGCGCATCTGCGTCATCCGCGTCTCGCGTTCGGCCTCTGGCAGCGACTCGTCGTGCTTGATCGCGGAGATCGCCTTTTCGATACTGCCGCCGAGCACGATGTCGGTACCGCGTCCGGCCATGTTGGTGGCGATAGTGATCTGCCCCGGTCGACCAGCCTCGATGACGATTTCCGCCTCGCGGGCGTGCTGCTTGGCGTTGAGCACCGAATGCGGCAGCTTTTCCCTGTCGAGCAGATTGGAGAGCAGTTCGGAGGCTTCGATGGACGTAGTGCCGACCAGCACTGGCTGGCCGCGCTTGGCGCAGTCCTTGATGTCGGCGATGATCGCCGCGTGCTTCTCGTCGGCGGTCTTGAAGACGAGGTCGTTCATGTCCTTGCGCACCATCGGGCGATGGGTCGGGATGACGACGGTTTCAAGGCCGTAGATCTGCTGGAATTCGTAGGCTTCGGTATCGGCCGTGCCAGTCATGCCGGCCAGCTTGCCGTACATGCGGAAATAATTCTGGAAGGTGATCGAGGCCAGGGTCTGGTTTTCGGCCTGAATCTGCACGCCTTCCTTGGCTTCCACGGCCTGGTGCAGGCCATCCGACCAGCGGCGACCGGCCATCAGGCGGCCGGTGAATTCATCGACGATGACCACTTCACCGTTCTGCACGACGTATTGCTGGTCTCGGTTGAACAGCGTCAGCGCACGCAGCGCCGCGTTCAGGTGGTGCATCAGCGAAATATTGGCGGTGTCGTAGAGGCTGCCGCCTTCCTGCAGCATGCCATGCTGCGCCAGCAGTTGCTCGGCGTGCTCGTAGCCGGCCTCGGAAAGATGGACCTGATGGCCCTTCTCGTCGACCCAGTAATCGCCCTCGCCGTTTTCTTCCTTGGCGCGCGTCAGTTGCGGAACGACATCCTTCATGCGCAGGTAGAGATCGGTGTGATCCTCGGCCTGGCCGGAAATGATCAGCGGGGTGCGCGCTTCGTCGATCAGGATCGAATCGACCTCGTCGACGATGGCGAAATTGAGGCCGCGCTGCACGCGCTGGCCGGCCTCGTAGACCATGTTGTCGCGCAGGTAGTCGAAGCCGAATTCGTTATTGGTACCGTAGGTGATGTCCGCCGCGTATGCAGCCTGCTTGGCCTCGTGGTCCATCTGCGACAGATTGACGCCGACAGTGAGGCCTAGGAAGCGGTGCAGGCGCCCCATCCATTCCGCGTCACGGCTGGCGAGGTAATCGTTGACCGTGATGACATGGACGCCCTTGCCGGAAATGGCGTTGAGGTAGGCCGGCAGCGTGCCGACCAGCGTCTTGCCTTCGCCGGTGCGCATTTCGGCGATCTTGCCGTAATGCAGCACCATGCCGCCGATCAGCTGGACGTCGAAGTGGCGCATCCCGAGTTCGCGTTTGCCGGCTTCACGCACGACCGCGAAGGCCTCGGGCAGCAGGTCGTCCAGGGACTCACCATTGGCGTGGCGTTGCCGGAATTCTTCGGTCTTGGCCCGCAAGGCCTCGTCTGAAAGCGCCTGAATCTGCGGCTCGAACGCATTGATGCGCTTGACGGTCTGGGCGTATTGCTTGATCAGCCGCTCGTTGCGGCTGCCGAAAATCTTTTTGAGTAGGCCGGAAATCATCGCGATCTAAAGTAGTGGCGCAGGGCGCGGCAAAGGGCGGATTCTAACACGCCACCCCCGAGCGACGATGACGACCTGGATCAAGCTTCCGGAATCGGTTAGCGACGCTTGACCAGCGCGAACTCCTCACCTTGCTTGAGGAACCGCGCCGGGTTCTGGGCGATGCCGAGCATGCGCACCTCGAAGTGCAGGTGCGGGCCGGTCGAACGGCCGGTATTGCCGACCGCCCCGAGGAGTTCGCCGCGCTTGATCAAGGCGCCTGGTTTGACTCCCATACGTGAAAGATGCGCATAGCGTGTCGTCAGCCCTTCACCGTGGTCGATTTCGACCATGTTTCCGAAATCGTTGTGGTAGGCGGCCGACAGCACCACGCCATCGGCAGCGGCGATGACCGGCGTTCCCGGCTCCGCGTTGAAGTCGATCCCCTCATGCAAGGCGCGCAGGCCGGCGATCGGATCGCTGCGTACGCCGAACGGGGAACCCAGATAGGCCGCCTTGACCGGAAGGGTGGTCGGCATCAGCCGCTCCTTGACGCGCTTTTCGAGAAAATGCGATTCAAGCACCGTCAGTTCTTCGGTACGCGCATCGACCTCCTGGGCCAGACGGTCGATCTCGCGCTGCAGTTCGACCGCCGATAGCGGCGCCGGCACGAAGGCTCCGCCCTCGCCACCGGGCCGTTTGCGCTCCGCCGACGGCTCGCGCTTGACGCCGGCCAGCGACGCCAGCTTGTCGCCTAGGCTGTCGAGGTGCAGCACCTGAGCCTGCAACTCACCTAGCCGGGTCGCCATCAGTTGCAGGTTGTTGCTCAAATGCTGTTGCGCCCTGCCAGACTGCTGCAACGACATCGCTTCGTCGCCATCCGTGACACGCAACTGGCCGGCCAGCCAGGAAAGCATCGCGGAAGTTCCGATGACCAGGGCCAGAAATACAAAACCCGCGATCAACAGATGGCGAGGCATAATGGTGATTGTCCGCGCCGCCTTCAGATGGCGCGATACTAGAATGATCTGCACAAAATCTCTCCTATGACCAACGTGCTCGAGCATTATCTCGACAACGATGCCGCCGCCGGCAGGGTGATGGCCCACGCCCGGCTGCTGCTCAAGCTGACCCGCCGCTTCGAAGCGTGCGCGCCAGTAGCTGTCGCGCACGCGGCACGGGTCGCCAATTTCAAGTCGGGGAAGATCGTTATCCACGCCGATAACGGCGCGGTCGCCGCAAAAATCCGCCAGATGAGCCAGCGATTGTGCGACGAGTTATCCAAGGGTGGGGCGCAGTGTAGCGGCATCGAGGTAAAAGTTCAACCCCGGCAAATCCCTTGCCAATCAATGGCTTCAACCCTGAAACCGCTCTCGGCAAGCACTTGCGGGGTGTTACGGTCGACCTCGGAAAACCTGCCAAAGGGCCCGCTGCGTGACGCCCTGGAGACGCTGCTGGCGAGTGCCGCTAGGCAGGAATGATGGCAACGCGCTCGATGATCATCAGCGCGAAAATGATCAACGCGAAGACGATTCCATAGCGGAACAGTCGCCAGGCGAAGGCAAGGTAGTAGCGGTTACCGGTGAGCACGTAGATCAGCAACCCGGCACCAATGGCGACGACCAGAATGACTGCCAGCAGGCGCAGCAGCCACATGGCGAGTTATGCCGGCTGGTTCAGCCAGCGGGTCACGCCAAGCGGCGCGCGTTCGGCCTCTTCGAAGGTAACCAGTTCCCAGGCATCCTGACGGGAAAGCAGTTCGCGCGCCAGCATGTTGTTCAGCGCATGGCCACCCTTGTGCGACGAGTAGGCGGCGAGCAGCGGGTGGCCGAGCAGATAAAGATCGCCCACCGCGTCGAGAATCTTGTGTTTGACAAATTCGTCGCCGTAGCGCAGGCCATCCTGATTGAGCACGCGGAATTCGTCGAGAACGATGGCATTTTCCAGGCCGCCGCCAAGGGCGAGACCGTTTTCACGCAGGTATTCGACTTCCTGCATGAATCCGAAAGTGCGAGCGCGGGAGATTTCGCGCACGTAGGAGTGTTCGGCGAAATCGATTTCCGCCCTCTGCGCCGATTTGTCGATAGCCGGATGGTTGAACACGATGGAGAACGTCAGGCGATAACCGTCGTAGGGTTCGAAACGCGCCCACTTGTCGCCATCGATGACTTCGATAGGCCGCGTAACGCGGATGAACTTCTTGGCAGCATTCTGTTCCTCGATCCCGGCAGACTGGATCAGGAAGATGAACGGTGCAGCCGAGCCGTCGAGGATGGGTACTTCAGGTGCATCGAGATCGACCCAGGCGTTGTCGATGCCAAGCCCGGCAAAAGCCGACATCAGGTGCTCGATGGTGCCAACCTTGACCCCGTCCTTTTCGAGACAGGAGCACATACGGGTATCGCCGACCATGAAAGCGGCGGCGGGAATATCCATCGGCTCGGGAAGATCGACGCGACGAAAGACGATGCCGGTATCCGGGGCAGCGGGGCGCAGGGTCATATTGACCTTGATACCGCCGTGCAGACCGACGCCGGAGGCGCGGATGACAGTCTTCAGCGTGCGTTGCTTGAGCATGCAAGTACTTGAATAATTTGGGGAGCGTCACATTGTAACACAATGTGACGCCGCCCTTTTCAGAGTTAATGACTGGCTGGTCAGTCCGCCTGTTTGCGCAGGAAAGCCGGGATGTCGTAGCGATCGACACCGCTGTTGGCCAGCGCCTCGACCGTCACGTTACGCTGTCCGCGACGAACGACGGACGGCACTTCGAGGTGCGCGTAGTCGACCGCCGAGGTCGGCGCGAAGGCCACGGCATCGCTGGTGCCGGTCGCCATCGCCTGAACCACCGGCGTATTGACCACTTCGAAGGTCTGGCGGGCACGCGCCGCCTGGCCAAGACCGGTCGCCACTACGGTGACGCGCAGCGCATCGCCCATCAGTTCGTCATAGACCGCGCCGAAGATGATGTGGGCGTCTTCGGCAGCGAAAGCCTTGACGGTATTCATCACTTCGTTGACTTCCTTCATCTTGAGACCGCTGCGCGAAGCGGTGATGTTGACCAGTACGCCCTTGGCGCCGGACAGGTTGACGCCCTCCAGCAACGGCGAGGCGACTGCCTGCTCAGCGGCGATGCGGGCGCGGTCAACGCCCGCAGCAGCAGCGGAACCCATCATGGCCCGGCCCATCTCGCCCATGACGGTGCGCACGTCCTCGAAGTCGACGTTGACCAGGCCTGGATAGGTAATGATTTCGGCAATGCCGCCGACCGCATTCTTCAGCACGTCGTCGGCCGCCTTGAAGCAATGATCGACATCGGCGTCGTCGCCCATGACTTCCATCAGCTTGTCGTTGAGGATGACGATCAGCGAATCGACATGCTTGGCGAATTCGGCGATGCCGGCCTCGGCCGCCTTCATGCGCTTGCCGCCTTCAAAGGAGAACGGCTTGGTGACTACGCCGACGGTCAGGATGCCCATCTCGCGGGCAATCTCGGCGACCACCGGGGCAGCGCCGGTGCCCGTGCCGCCGCCCATGCCGGCGGTGATGAAGGCCATGTGGGCACCCTCCAGCGAGGCGCGGATTTCGTCGCGATGGGCCTGAGCGGCTTCCTGGCCCTTTTCCGGCTTGGCGCCGGCACCGAGGCCGGACTTGCCGAGCGACAGCTTGCTCGACGCGGCATTGCGGCCGAGCGCCTGGGCATCGGTGTTGGCAGCGATGAATTCGACGCCGTTCACGCCCTCGTTGATCATGTGCTCGATGGCATTGCCGCCGGCACCGCCGACGCCGAACACCTTGATGATGGTACCGCTGTCGTCCTTCTCGATGATCTCAAACATGGTGACTACCTCCTCTGAAAAAACTGTTCAAAAACAAATCAAA
>JAEUOH010000159.1 GCA_016790845.1 Dechloromonas sp. | reverse complement strand
GAATTCCATGGTCACCACAGCCTCGGCAATCAGCTCGGACGCATTGACGCCGATGATGTGCACACCGAGAATGCGATCGGTCTGCGCGCAAGCCAGCATCTTGATGAAGCCATTCTGCTCACCCATGCCCAGCGCCCGGCCATTGGCCATGAAAGGCATCTTGCCGACCTTGTAGGCGACGCCTTCGGCCTTGAGCGCCTGTTCGGTCTTGCCCACCCAGGCGATTTCCGGGGCGGTGTAGATGACCCAGGGAATGGTGTCGAAATTGCAGTGACCCGCTTGCCCAGCCATCAATTCGGCAACCATGACGCCTTCTTCCGAAGCCTTGTGGGCCAGCATCGGGCCACGGACCACGTCGCCGATCGCCCAGACGCCCGGCAGGTTGGTCCGGCAATGACCGTCGACCTCGACGAAACCGCGATCAGTCAGCTTGAGGCCAACCGCTTCGGCGTTCAGGCCATCGGTATTCGGGGTGCGACCGATGGAGACGATCAGGCGATCGGCATCCAGCTTCTGTTCCTTGCCATCCTTGTCGGTGTAAGCAATGGAAACCGACTTCTTGGTTGCCTTGATATCGCCGATCTTGACGCCCATCTGGATGTTCAGGCCCTGCTTGGTAAAAAGCTTGAGAGCTTCCTTGGCAACGTCCACATCGGCTGCTGCCAGGAAATCCGGCATGGCTTCGAGAACGGTTACTTCGGAACCGACACGACGCCAGACCGAACCCATTTCCAGACCGATGACGCCGGCGCCAATGATGGCCAGCTTCTTCGGCACGGATTCCTGGTTCAGGGCGCCTTCATTGTCCATGACGATTTTCTGGTCGACCGGCAGGTTCGGCAAGTGACGAGCCTTGGAGCCGGTGGCGACGATGACCTGCTTGGCCAACACTTCCTCGGCACCAACCTTGACCTTCCAGAATTCGCCTTCCTTGGCGACAAAGGAACCGTGGCCGGCCAGGAAAGTAACCTTGTTCTTCTTGAGCAGCATCTTGATGCCGCCGGTCAGCTGATTGACCACACCATCCTTACGCGTCTTCATGGTCGGCACATCGATGCTGGCTTTTCCGACCTTGATGCCCTGGGCTTCGAATGAGTGGCCGGCTTCCTCGAACAGGTGCGAGGTATGCAGCAGAGCCTTGGACGGGATACAACCGACGTTCAGGCAAGTACCGCCAAGACGCGGCTCGCCCTTCGGGTCAGCGTAGGGATTGGATTCGGCGCAGGCTGCGGAGAAACCGAGTTGCGAAGCGCGAATGGCTGCAATGTAGCCGCCGGGGCCACCACCGATAACGAGCACGTCAAATTGCTGGGACATGAATATCCTTTCAGATCTTAAATGTGCAAAAGCGCCAGCCCCCGGTGATGGGGAACTGGCGCCGGCAAACGTCGATTAGACGCCGAGCAGCAGGCGGGAAGGATCTTCCAGGGCTTCCTTCATGGTCACCAGACCGAGGACGGCTTCGCGACCGTCGATGATGCGGTGATCGTAGGACATGGCGAGGTAGTTCATCGGGCGAACGACCACCTGGCCATTTTCAACCATCGCGCGATCCTTGGTGGCATGAATGCCGAGAATCGCGGATTGCGGCGGGTTGATGATGGGGGTAGACATCATCGAACCGAAGATACCGCCGTTGGATATGGAGAAGGTGCCGCCCGTCAGGTCTTCGATCGAGATCTTGCCATCCTTGGCCTTGACGCCAAATTCGGCAATCTTCTTTTCGATCTCGGCGATGCTCAGCTGGTCCGCATTGCGGATGATCGGCACGACCAGACCACGCGGCGAACCGACGGCGATACCGATGTCGATGAAGCCATGGTAGACAATGTCATTGCCATCAACCGAAGCGTTCAGGATCGGGAACTTCTGCAGGGCAGCACAGGCAGCCTTGACGAAAAAGCCCATGAAGCCAAGACGAACGCCGTGGGTCTTCTCGAACTTTTCGCCGTACTGCTTGCGCAATGCCATGATCGGACCCATGTTCACTTCGTTGAACGTAGTCAGGATAGCGTTGGTCTGTTGCGATTGCAGCAGGCGCTCGGCGATACGTGCACGCAAGCGTGTCATCGGAACACGCTGTTCGGTGCGATCGCCGAGAGCGATTTCGACCGCCGGTGTCGGCAGTGCAGCCTTTGCAGCAGCCGGCGCCGCTACCGGGCCCGTCTTCGGCTGGGCAGCCACTGCATCTTCCTTGGTAACGCGACCACCGCGGCCAGTACCGGCGACATCAGCAGCAGCGATACCTTTCTCGTCGAGGATCTTGCGTGCGGAAGGACTGGCGGTGCCGGCCGGTGCAGCAGCAGCCGGGGCCGGTGCTGCAGCAGCAGGCGCAGCGGCCTTCGGTGCCTCGGCAGCCGGCGCAGCAGCGCCAGCCTTGGCTTCGGTGTCGATCTTGGCGATCAACTCACCAGATACAACCGTTTCACCATCGCCCTTGATGATTTCGACCAGAACGCCGGCAGCCGGAGCCGGCACTTCAAGAACGACCTTATCGGTTTCGATATCGATCAGGATCTCATCGCGGCCGACGGCTTCGCCAACCTTTTTCTTCCAGGAAGCGAGCGTGCCTTCGGCAACGGACTCGGAAAGCTGGGGAACTTGGACTTCGATAATGCTCATATTGACTCCACTCTGCTTTAGTTATCAGTACTCGATCTTGCCCAGTGCGGACTCGATCAGTGCCTTGGTTTGCTCGTTGTGCTTGGCCAGGTACCCGACGGCTGGCGACGAAGAAGCCGGACGCGAAACCAGCAACATCTTCTGCTTGCTGCTGAGTTGGGAATCCAGATGGTGACGCGAGGCGATCCAGTACCAGGCGCCCTGATTGCGAGGTTCTTCCTGGGCCCAGACGATTTCGGTTGCCTTCGGATATTTGGCCAGTTCTTTCTCCAGCGATTCCTGCGGGAAGGGGTAGAGCTGCTCGAGACGAACGATCGCGATGTCAGTGATCTTCCGTTCGCGGCGTGCATTCACCAGATCGTAATAGACCTTGCCACAGCACAGGACGACACGCTTGACCTTCTTCGCATCCAGTTCGTCAACTTCCCCGATGACACGCTTGAATTCGCCGTTGGCAAGCTCGTCGAGCGACGAGCAGGCATCCTTGTGACGCAGCAGCGACTTCGGCGACATGACGACCAGCGGCTTGCGCTGTTTGCGGATCGCCTGGCGGCGCAACATGTGGAAGACCTGAGCGGCGGTGGTCGGCACACAGACTTCCATGTTCATTTCCGCGCACAACTGCATAAAGCGCTCGAGACGTGCGGAAGAGTGCTCCGGACCTTGCCCCTCGTAACCATGCGGCAACAGCATGACGAGACCGCAGGCACGGCCCCATTTGGCTTCACCGGAAGCGATGAACTGGTCGATGACAACTTGGGCGCCGTTCGCGAAATCGCCGAACTGACCTTCCCAGATCACCAGGTCGTACGGATTGGCAGTTGCATAGCCATAGTCGAAGGCAAGCACCGCTTCTTCGGACAACACGGAATCGAAGCACTGGAAGCCGGCCTGCTTTTCCTGCAGGTTTTTCAGCGGATGATAGGTACCCACGTCCCAGTTGGTACGGTTCTGATCGTGGAAAGCGGCGTGGCGGTGGAAGAAGGTTCCGCGACCAACGTCTTCGCCGGAAATGCGAACACCATAGCCGGATACCAGCAGCGAAGCATAGGCCAGGTTTTCCGCCATGCCCCAGTCGACCGGCAGCTTGCCTTCGCCCATCGCGGCGCGATCCTCGACGATCTTCTTGACCCGGGAGTGCAGCGTGAAACCCTCGGGCAAAGTCGTCAACCGCTTGGCCAGACGCTGCAATTCCTTGACAGGCACCGTGGTATCACAGGTTTCGATGTAGCTCTTGGTCAGGAACTGCGTCCAGTCGATGTAGTTCGGATGCTTGTAGCCGGCCAGCACCGGGTTGTAGAGCAACTCGCCCTTGTCCAGGTGAGCGCGGTACTCGGCAATCATCTGATCCGGACCGTCGGCCGGCAGCACGCCTTCGGACACCAGCTTTTCACCGTACAGCTTGCGGGTACCCGGATGCTTGGCGATGATCTTGTACATCAGCGGCTGGGTGACCATCGGCTCGTCCTGCTCGTTGTGGCCGAGCTTGCGGAAGCAGATGATGTCGACCACGACATCCTTCTGGAACTGCTGGCGATATTCGACGGCCAGCTGGGTCACCAGCGCAACGGCTTCGGGATCGTCGCCATTGACGTGGAAGATGGGCGCATCGATCATCTTGAAGATGTCGGTGCAATAGTGGCCGGAACGGTAGTCGCGCGGGTCGGAGGTGGTGAAGCCAACCTGGTTGTTCACGACGATGTGCAGTACGCCGCCAACACCATAGCCACGGGTCTGCGCGAAGTTCGCCATTTCCTGATTCACACCCTGACCGGCAACGGCGGCATCGCCGTGCACCAGGATGGGCAGCACCTTCGTCTTGCTGCCTTCGCCACGGCGAACCTGACGGGCATAGACCGAGCCGGCAACGACCGGGTTGACGATTTCGAGGTGCGACGGGTTGAAGGCCAAGGTCAGGTGGCAGGGGCCGCCCGGGGTGGCAACGTCGGACGAGAAGCCCATGTGGTATTTGACGTCACCGGCGGAAAGATCGCTCTTCTTCTTGCCTTCAAACTCGGCAAACAACATCGACGGCAACTTGCCCAGCGTATTGACGAGCACGTTGAGGCGGCCGCGGTGGGCCATGCCGACGACGACTTCATCGACGCCGTTGGCACCACCGGTACGGATCGCCTCGTCCATCGCAACGATCAGCGATTCACCGCCTTCAAGCGAGAAACGCTTCTGGCCGACGTACTTCGTGTGCAGGTAACGCTCCAGCGTCTCTGCTGCGGTCAACCGCTCCAGAATGCGTTTTTTCTGATCGGCGCTGTAGGACGGACGCGAACGGATGCTTTCCAGCCTTTCCTGCAGCCAGCGCTTCTCGTTGTAATCCATCATGTACATGTATTCGACACCGACGGTGCCGCAATACGTCTGCTTCAGGGTCTGCAGAATGTCGCCCAGCTTGGCCGTTTCCGGCAGCCCCTTCAGCGATCCAACGCTGAAGACCTGATTCAGATCGCCATCGGTAAAGCCGTAAAAAGAGGGTTCCAGTTCATCGATCTTCGGGCGCGGCAAACGCTTCAGCGGATCGAGATCAGCCCAGCGGGTACCGAGCGAACGGTAGGCCGTGACCAATTGGCCGACGGCCGATTGCTTCTTGTTCTCGACAGTAGCCGATGCAGATGCGGTAGGACGGAAGCCACCGTCCTTCGCCAGTTCCGCGAACGCGGCGATAACCGGCGCATGCGCGACATCGCGCGCGACATAACCGGGCATTTGTGCCAAACGGTCGAAGTAATCGCGCCACTCCGCAGGAACGGAGGTCGGATCGTGAAGGTAGTTTTCGTACAACTCCTCGACAAACGGCGCATTGCCGCCGAAATACATCGTGCTGTCGAACAATTGGTTCATCGTAGTCATAGGCGTCCCCTCTAGGGTATTTTCTTTCTCAGTAGCTGCGGGTTGCGGAGTTCCAAGCTTCCGCAAGTAAAAAAGGGCGGCCAAGCGGCCGCCCGTTTCTTGCGATTAGCCGCGCTGAGCGAGCGGTACCACGTCGCGCTTTGCAGCGCCCATGTACAACTGGCGCGGACGACCGATCTTGTATTCCGGATCGGTAATCATTTCTTCCCACTGGGTCATCCAGCCGACCGTACGGGCCAGCGCGAAGATGCAAGTAAACATTTCGGTCGGGATGCCGATCGCCTTCTGGACGATGCCGGAGTAGAAGTCGACGTTCGGGTAGAGCTTCTTCTCGACGAAGTATGGGTCTTCCAGGGCAATTTTTTCCAGTTCCATTGCCAGCTTGAACAGGCGGTCGTTCTGCAGGCCAAGTTCGGCCAGCACGTCGCCGCAGACCTTGCGCATCAGCTTGGCGCGCGGGTCGAAGTTCTTGTAGACACGGTGACCGAAGCCCATCAGCTTGAAGGAGTCGTTCTTGTCCTTGGCACGGTTGATGTACTCGCCGACGCGGGAAACGTCGCCGATCTGCTCCAGCATCTGCAGACAGGCTTCGTTCGCACCACCGTGCGCAGGGCCCCACAAACAGGCGATACCGGCAGCGATACAAGCAAAAGGATTGGCACCGGACGAACCGGCCAGACGGACGGTCGACGTCGAAGCATTCTGCTCGTGATCGGCGTGCAGCGTGAAAATGGTATCCAGGGCATTGACCAGCACCGGATTCGGCTTGTACTTCTCGCACGGGTTACCGAACATCATGCGCATGAAGTTGGCGGTGTAATCCAGATCGTTGTCCGGATACATGAACGGCATGCCGGTGTTGTACTTGTAGGCCATCGCGACGATGGTCGGCAGCTTGGCGACCAGACGGTTGAAGCTGACGTTGCGATGTTCGACGTCGGAGAAATCCATGGCGTCGTGGTAGAACGCAGACAAGGCGCCGACGACACCGGTCATGACAGCCATCGGGTGCGCATCGCGGCGGAAACCGGAGTAGAACTTGGACAACTGCTCATGCACCATCGTGTGCTTCTTGATGGTGGTTTCAAAATCCGTTTTCTGCTTGGCGTTCGGCAACTCGCCATTCTTCAGCAGGTAGGTGACTTCCAGGAAGTTGCACTGCTCGGCCAGTTGCTCGATCGGATAGCCACGATACAGCAGCTGACCGACATCGCCGTCGATGAACGTGATCTTCGACTTGCAGCTGGCAGTGGAGAGAAAACCGGAGTCGTAGGTAAACAAACCGGTCTTGGCACCCAGCGTACGAATATCGACGCAGTCGTTGCCATGCGTCGGGGTCATGATCGGAAAATCAACAGGTGCCATCCCATCGATTGTCAAAGTTGCCTTGCGTTCGGTCGTCATGGTGTCTTCCCTTGTCAGGTGTAGGTTGTCACTGCATTGCAAAAAAAGCGGTCAACATTTGGAAGTTAAAATGCCAACCTTACTTAACTCTTACGTAGCATGGCCACGATCGGCGCCATCCGGGGATCATCGGTCTCCGCTTTGCCGGTCAGCAGGTCCCAGAGATCGTAATCCTCCATGTCGGCAAGTTCCACAAACGCCTGCTGCTGTTCTTCGTTCAGCCTGTCGAATCCATCATCGAGAAAACGCGTCAGCGTGATGTCGAGTTCAAGAAGCGCACGCCGAATACAGCGCCAACGCAGGCGTTCGTAGTCCTTTCGCTCCATCAGACGGCGCGACGTACCATCATGTCCTTGATCTTGCCGATCGCCTGGGTCGGGTTGAGCCCCTTCGGACAGACATCGACGCAGTTCATGATGGTGTGGCAGCGGAACAGGCGATACGGATCCTCGAGATTGTCGAGACGCTCGTTGGTCGCCTGGTCACGCGTATCGGCGATAAAGCGGTAGGCAGCCAGCAGGCCGGCCGGGCCGACGAACTTGTCCGGATTCCACCAGAACGACGGGCAGGACGTGGAGCAGCAGGCGCACAGGATGCACTCGTACAGGCCGTTCAACTCTTCGCGATCTTCCGGCGACTGGAGGCGTTCGCGTTCCGGCGGCGGATCGTTGTTGATCAGGTAGGGCTTGATCGAGTGGTACTGCTTGAAGAACTGGGTCATGTCGACGATCAGATCGCGAATGACCGGCAGGCCGGGCAGCGGACGCAGCACGATCGGCTGCTTCAGGCTATCGATATCGGTCAGACAGGCCAAGCCGTTCTTGCCGTTGATGTTCATGGCATCGGAGCCACACACACCTTCGCGACAAGAGCGACGGAAGGATAGAGAATCGTCCTTGGCCTTCAGACGCACCAAGGCATCCAGAAGCT
>JAEUOH010000150.1 GCA_016790845.1 Dechloromonas sp. | reverse complement strand
TTAATCGCGCTGCTGATATTGCGCGATATTTGGCACAGCCTGCGAAACTGGCGCACCAGGGAGGCGACAAACCTCCCGTTCCCGCGCTCTGTTCATTCCTGCTTGGACGGTGTTTGAAATTGCCGGTTTTTTGCGCGAACTAAGCCCAGAATCCGGCTATTTTTGTTCACTTTTCCGCCGGGCTGTTTTTTCAGGCCATCCCGCCAAGACCATTGCTATACCGGCTATTCGCGGAATTCCTGCGCTCACTTCCTATGGTTTCGGCACTGCCGGAATGAACATACCCCTCACAGCCCCGGCACCTTTCGGTGGCGGGGCCGGGGAGCGAAATATTTTTTTCAGAGCGCCAATAAGGTCTGTGCGTGATGAGCCATCATCCATTCCTCGTTGGTCGGAATAACCAGCACATCGACACTGCTGTTTCCGGCACCGATATGGAGATCGTGGCGCGCGTTGGCTTCAGTATCTAAACGGATGCCCAACCACTCGGACTGCAGACAGACGCGGCGCCGGACTTCGGCGGCGTGCTCGCCGATGCCGCCCGTAAACACCAGCGCATCGAGGCCGCCGGCTGCCGCTGCCAGCGAACCCAACTCGCGAACGATGCGGTAGCAGAAGAGATTGACGGCTTCCTGCGCTTCGGGTTTGTCGCTGGAGAGCAGGGTGCGCATGTCCTGCGAGATACCCGAGACGCCAAGCAGGCCCGACTCCTTGTAGAGCATCTTGGTCATTTCCTTGACGCCAAGGCCCTTGGTTTCCATCAGGTGCAGCACAACCCCGGGGTCGAGATTGCCGCAGCGCGTGCCCATCATCAGGCCATCGATGGTCGAGAAACCCAGCGTGGTGCCCAGGCACTTGCGCCCGACCATCGCCGCCATGCTGGCACCGTTACCCAAGTGCGCGACGACGACACGCCCTTCGGCGCGGGTCGAGTGTTGGGGCAGGGCACGGGCGATGTATTCATAGGAAAGGCCGTGAAAACCGTAGCGCTTGACGCCTTCGGCCGTTACCCAGCGCGGCAGGCCGAACATCTGGGCGACGGCGGGCTGGCTGCGATGGAAGGCGGTATCGAAACAGGCGATTTGCGGTACTTTGGGCAGCAGGGCTTGCAGCGCCCGAATGCCGGCGACATTGTGCGGTTCGTGCAGGGGCGCCAGCGGAATGAAACTGTTCAGGTTTTCCAGCACTTGGCTGTCAACAACGGTCGGTTGGGAGTAAAGATCGCCGCCATGGACCACACGATGCCCGACGGCGACGATTTCCCAGTCCGCATGACTGGCGGTAAACCATTTGAGCAGCGCGTCGAAGGCCTGCGCGTGGCTGACCTTCTCACCGGCCAGCGTCTGATCGGTGATACGTTCGCCAGATTCGTTCTTGGCGACCATCCTGGTGACATCGGTGCCGATCCCGTCGATCTGCCCTGATACCACGGCGACTGGCGAAATCGGGTGCGCCAGTTGAAACAGCGCGAACTTGATCGATGAGGAACCGGCATTGATGGTGAGGATGCCTTGCGACATGTTATGCAACTCCCTTGTTTCTGTTGGCATGGGCGACGAGCGCGGCGACGACACACGAGGCAGTACGGGTTTCGGCCGTGTCGGCCCGGCTGGTAAGGACGATAGGTACCCGGGTGCCGAGCACGATGCCGGCAGTCAGGGCGTTGGCGAGATATTCGAGCTGCTTGGCCACCATGTTGCCGGATTCGAGATCGGGAACGACGAGAATTTCGGCATGGCCGGCAACGGCCGATTTGATGCCCTTGGTCTTGGCGGCGATGATGGAAACGGCGTTGTCGAAGGCCAGCGGGCCGTCGAGAATGCCGCCGGTAATCTGGCCGCGGTCGGCCATTTTGCACAGCGCCGCGGCATCGAGTGTGGACTGGATTTTCGGGTTGACCGTCTCGACCGCCGACAGAATGGCGACTTTCGGTTCGGGTATGCCGATGATATGGGCCAGTTCGATGGCGTTCTGGATGATGTCGACCTTGTCGGCCAACGTCGGCGCGATATTGATCGCCGCATCGGTGATCAGCAGCGGGCGATGGTAGGTCGGGACGTTCATCAGGAAGACGTGGCTGATGCGACGCGAGGTGCGCAGGCCGTTGGCACGTGAAACCACCTCGCCCATCAGTTCGTCCGTATGCAGGCTGCCCTTCATCAGCGCTTCGGCATCGCCGGTGCGTACCAGGGAGACGGAAATCGCCGCCGAGTCATGGCTGTGCCGGGCATTGACGATGCGGATACCGTGCAGGTCGATGCCGAACTCCTCGGCGACTGAACGGATCTTCGACTCCGGCCCGACCAGGATCGGTTCGATGATGCCTTCCTGAAAGGCAATGACCGGACCCTTGAGCGATTCCTTGTCGCAGGGGTGGGCCACCGCCGTCGGGATCGGCTCCAGGCCTTTGACCATTCCCAGCATCTGCTGATAGCGCTCGTGCTTGTTGTCGATGCTCACCTGCGGGCGATGCACTTCCGCCATGCGGGAAATGCGCTCGGTGGGAGCCAGTACCTCGGCACTGCCGCGCACGACCTGCAGGTTTTCCTGGTTGGTGCAAACACAATCAAGAATGATGTGCTTGTTGTGATCGAATTTTTGCTTGGCGGTCACAGTGATGGTGATCGTGTCGCCAATCGTCACCGGTCGTGAGAAGTGCAGGGATTCGTCGATCAGGATGGTGCCGGGTCCGGGAAACTGGGTGCCAAGCACCGTGGAAATTAGCGAGCCGCTCCACATGCCGTGGGCCATCACCTCGCGGAACATCCCGCTTTCCGCATAGCGCGAGTCCGTAGCGCTTTCGTTCAGGCTTCCGGTCAGGACGGCGAATAGTTTGACATCCTCTGGCATGAGCGTGCGTGTGAGGCTGGCGGAATCGCCGACCCGGATTTCATCGTAGGTTTTATTGACGATGAATCGTTGTTCGCTTTCTTCATGCATATGCTGCTCCCCGAAATGCTGTGCGGGCTGGGTAGTCCACATTATCTATGGTAGTAGTATAGTGTGCTGCGGTGCAGCAAACAATGTTGCCGAGAGGATGTCCGCCTTGCGAAGCGGCTGCAGTTGCTGACTTTGCCAGGAGGGCCATTCGTAGGCAGCATCGCGAAGACAAGCGTTGTGCACGCTGCCGTCTTCATCGCTTGCGGCATGCATCACTCAACAATAAAGGGGCAAACAGGCCTCAACAACTTGAAAAGGAAAACAGCATGAACTCCATTAACGAGAATCCCTGTGTAGTCGACAGCGTATTCGGGCGCCCCCTGGCAGGAAAGAAGGGCTTGATCACCGGGATTGCGAACGACAAGTCGATCGCCTATGCCGTGGCCAAGGCGGTAACGACGCTGGGTGCGGAAATTGCCTTGACCTACCAGAATGACAAGACGGCAAAATACACGCAGCCGCTGGCCGAAGGGCTGGGTGCCAAGCTCTTCGAAAAGCTGGACGTCACGCAGCCGGGCTGCCTGGAGGGCGTCATCGAAAAATGTGGCGCCGAATTCGGCAAGATCGATTTCGCCATCCATTCGATGGCCTTCTGCGAAGCCGATGACCTGCACGGTCGTGTCATCGACACCTCGGAAGCCGGTTTTGATTCAGCCATGAATATTTCCTGCCACAGCTTCCTGCGCATGGCCAAGGCGCTCGAGCCGCTGATGACCGATGGTGGCTCGTTGATTACCATGTCCTATCTCGGCGCCGAGCGCGTGGTGCGCAACTACGGCGTGATGGGCATCATCAAGGCGGCGCTGGAGTCGGCTGTCCGTTACATGGCTTACGATCTGGGGCCCAAAGGCATTCGCGTGTTCGCGGTATCACCTGGTCCGATCATGACGCGCGCCGCCTCCGGCATCGCCAATTTCGACAAACTGCTCGAAGCCGATGCCGTCAAGGCGCCGCTCGGCCACACGGTGACGATTGAGGAAGTGGGCGCCCTGACCGCCTTCCTGTGCACCTCCGGTTCGTCGGGGATGACCGGGCAGACGATCTACGTCGATGCCGGAGCGCATATCGTCGCTTGAGCGAAACGGGCAGGAACGGCTTATAGTGGGTGTTCCTGCCTGTCATTTGCTCGGAGCACGCCATGGCGACCAACTGCGGTGAACTGCTGCCCGATCCGATCCCGGATCATCCCCTGCTCAATGGACGAAAGGAGATCGGTCGCGGCGAAAGCACCATCGTTCTCGACGGTGATGTGGTCGATGGGCAGGAACGCGTCTACAAGGTGCTTTCCTCGCCGACCGACCATGCCTATTACACCGCCACGGATCGGCCGACCGGCAAGCATTTCCCCATTGTCTATGCCGATCATGGTGTCGTCGGACGCTCCAGCCGCGGTTTTCCCTTTCACATTGTCGAGGTCGAGAAACTCTATCCGTTGCCCGGCAGTGGCGATGCCGCCGAAGTGGCGACCAAACTGAGCGCCTCCTATTTCGATGCCTGCCTGATGTGGCGCAACCTGGCGCAGGACATGGGGCGCATTGCGCTGCACCATCTGGTTGTGACGCCGATGGGGTGGAGCGATACGGTGCAGGAGTCGCTCAAGGCACTCGAGGTATTTTCGACGGAATACGGCGCGTTGCCCGATCTCATCAAGGCCGACAACCTGATGATGCGCAAGGATGGCACGCTCGTATTTTCTGATCCGGTATTCATGGAATAAGGCATGACCATCCGCCAGGTAAGTTACACATCACGGCTGCACGCCGAATCGCTCACCGGAAGTCCGCAGGTTGCAGTCATTTCAATCACCGATCCGGGTTCGGACGAAGCCGTTCTCGATCCCGCCTTTCTTGATGTCCTGCGGCTGTCGTTCTTCGATGCCGTGCCGGCCGACGAATATCTGCCAGCCCCGCTACCGGGCATGTTCGATCAACTCATGGCTCGCCAGATCGGCGATTTTGTCACCCAGCTGCATGCGGCGCCCGCCGCCATATCGGTCGTGGTGCACTGCGAGTATGGCGTCAGTCGCTCTGCTGCCGTCGCCCTGTACGTTTCCGCCTATGCCAAGGCGCCTCTGGCGGCCCGCGAGTTCGCTTACGATGCCAACCTGTGGGTAATCCAGCAAATGTCGCGTCTGCATCCCGAGCTGGCTATCGATATTCCTGTCGAGAACGGTGCTGCCGAACGTCGCACCCATCCGCGCGCTGACTGAATTTTCGATTTGCCAAGAGAATAAATCGCTCGCTCGTTGACCTGACGCAATAAAGCGTAAGCTTATGGTGCTAGGCTTTCTTCCGTCATAAGTATTCGCCGGGAGGTTGTCGTGGCCCTCAATGAAATGCATAGCGAAGCCGTCGCCGGGATTGTCGACCGGGTGGTCACGCGTTTCCGGCGCGATCCGACCTGTATGGTGCAGATCCTGCGGGAAGTGCAGGAAGCCTGCGACTGGATTCCGCCGGAAGCCATCGACCGCATGCAGGCGACTCTGGGCGTGCCGCGCACCAAGATCGAAGGCGTCGCCGGTTTCTATTCCTTCTTCTACACCCAGCCGCGCGGCAAGTACCGCGTCCTGTTCTCGGACAACATCACCGACCGCATGCTGGGCAACAAGGCAATGATGGACCGCCTGTGCAGCAGCCTGTGGGTCGAACGCGGCAAGGTCTCTGAGGACGGCTTGGTCAGCATCGGAAAGACCGCCTGTACCGGCATGTGCGATCAGGGACCGGCGATGCTGGTCAATAACTACGCAGTGGCGGGGTTGACCGCAACACGCATCGACGAGATCGCCGAACTGATCCGCAACAAGGTGCCGCTCAGCGAGTGGCCGGCCGAGTATTTCAGGATCGAGGACAACATCCGGCGCGCCGACATCCTGCTCGGCAGCGACCTCAAGCCGGGCGACGCGCTGCTGGCAGCGCGGGCACGGGCGCCGAGCGACGGCCTGATGGCCTCCAACATGCGTTCCTGGCGCGAGGGACTGCCGACCGGCCTGAGCGGCCCGATCTCGATGCTCGACGAAATCAAGCGCTCGAATCTGCGCGGCCGTGGCGGTGCCGGCTTCACCACGGCGCTGAAATGGGAAGCCTGCCGCAATGCGCCGTTGAAA
>JAEUOH010000112.1 GCA_016790845.1 Dechloromonas sp. | reverse complement strand
TGCCGATGCCCCCACGCCTCTACCTGATGCTGTCGCAGCACGTCGGGGCGCCTGCGCGGCCGGTCGTGCTGGTCGGGCAGAAGGTGTTGAAGGGCGAATTGATCGCGGCGGCCCAGGGCAATATTTCGGCGCCGTTGCATGCGCCAACTTCCGGCGTAATCAGCGCTGTCAGCGAAATCGCGGCGCCGCATGCCTCCGGCCTGCCGGCGATGGCGATTGCCATCGATGCCGATGGTGAAGACCGCTGGATCGACAGCGAGCGGCCGAACGACCCGTATGCGCTGGCCCCGGCGGACATCGCCAACCGCGTCGCGGCGGCCGGCGTGGTCGGGCTGGGCGGAGCGACCTTTCCCTCGTCGGTCAAGCTCAATCTCGGCCGCCGTTCGAGCATCGACACGCTGATCATCAATGGCAGCGAATGCGAGCCCTATTTGTCGTGCGACGACCGACTGATGCGCGACCGGGCCGCCGAAATCGTTTCCGGCATCCGCCTGATGTTGACCGCAACCGGCGCCGGGCAGGCCAAGGTGGGCATCGAGGACAACAAACCGGAAGCCATCGCGGCGATGTGCGAAGCGGCGGCCAGGGTGGAAAATATTTCCGTCGTACCGGTGCCGGCGCGCTATCCGATGGGTTCGGATCGCCAGTTGATCATCGAGCTGACCGGGCGCGAAGTGCCTTCCGATGCGCGCGCCGCCGATGTCGGCGTGATCGTGCACAACGTCGGAACCGCTTTCGCGGTGCATAACGCGGTCTGCCTCGGGCGGCCGCTGGTCAGCCGCCTGATGACGCTGAATGGCGGTGCCGCCGGCATGCCGGGCAATTTCGAGGTGCCGCTCGGTACTCTGGTCAGCGACCTGATCGCCTTCACCGGCGGCCTCAAGGGCTCGGTCGCGAAAATGGTGATGGGCGGGCCGATGATGGGTTCTGTGCTTCCGCATGCGCAAGTGCCGGTGGTCAAGGGCACCAGCGGCATTCTGCTGCTCGATGCCGAGGAGGCCGCCGCCTTTGAGCCGGAGGCCTGCATCCGCTGCGGCAGTTGCGTCAAGGCGTGCCCAATGGGCCTGCTGCCGCTGGAAATGAGCGCGCGGATTCGCAATGACGATCTCGATGGCGCCGTCGATCTTGGGCTCGCCGACTGCATTTCCTGTGGCTGTTGCGCCTATGTCTGCCCGTCGCACATCCCGCTGGTTCAGTACTTCTATTTCGCCAAGGGCGATCTCTCCGCCCGTCAGCGCGCTCAGTTGCGAACCGAATCGACCAAAAAACTCGCCCAGGCCCGGCAGGAGCGCCTGGAGCGGGAAGCCCGCGAAAAAGCCGAAGCAGCAGCGCGGCGCAAGGCCGAGCGGGCGGCTGCGCAGGCCGCTACTCAGGCTGCCGCGGTCAACGCCGAAAAACAAGGAGAAACCGCATGATCCCAACCAGTCTTGCGACACAGCCGATCGCCTCGCCGCATGCCCACGGCGGCAATTCGGTCACCCGCACCATGTTCCGCGTCCAGTTGGCATTGGTGCCGGCGACGCTGTACGGCTTCTGGCTGTTCGGCTGGCCGTCGTTCTTCCTCTGGCTGCTGACCATCCTTTCCTGCCTCGGCTTCGAGGCGCTGTCGCTGCAAATGATGGGCGTCAGGCGCATCAAGGCGACGCTGTTCGACGGCTCGGCGTTTCTTACCGGCTGGCTGCTGGCGATGACCCTGCCGCCATGGGCGCCATGGTGGGTCGCGGTGCTTGGCGGCTTCATCGCCATTGTCATCGGCAAGCAGGTCTTCGGCGGGGTCGGGCAGAACGTCTTCAATCCGGCGATGGTGGCGCGGGTGGCGCTGCTGGTTTCCTTCCCGCTGCCGTTGACCCAGTGGGTCGCGCCCCTGCCGCTGGGCACGGTGGCGGCGCCGGATTTCATCCTCGGCTTGCAGATTTTCCTCGGCAATCAGGCGATGCCCGACGCGATGGCCAGCGCCTCGCTGCTCGGCTACACCAAGACCGAGATGTCGCGCGGCATCGACCTGCTGCACTCGCTGAGCGGCGACCACGGCGCGTTGTTTTCCTTCGTCGGCACGCGCGCCGGCAGCTTCGGCGAATCGGCCTCGATGCTGATTCTCGGCGGCGGGCTCTACCTGCTGGCGACCGGCATCATCACCTGGCATACCCCGGTCGCCGTGCTGGCCGGCATCGCGATTCCGGCCGCCATCGGCCACGCGGTCGATCCGGCGCACTACCTGAGCGTCTCCGCCCACCTCTTGTCCGGCGCGGCGATGCTCGGCGCCTTCTTCATCGCCACCGATTACGTGACATCGCCCAACACCGGAAATGGCCAGATCGTCTTCGGCCTCGGCATCGGCCTGCTGACCTGGGTGATCCGCACCTACGGCGGCTATCCGGAGGGCATGGCCTTCGCGGTGTTGCTGATGAACGCGCTGACGCCGGTCATCGACCGCTTCGTCAAGCCGCGCATCCTGGGCCGCGACCGCAAGGGCAAACCGCTGGAAATTCCGGAAGGGAAGGAGGCCTGACATGAATCTCGAATCCATCCGCGAAAAAATCGGCTACCAGCCTTTCCTGCTCGGCGTCTTCGCCCTGCTGGCGAGCGGCGCGCTGGCCTGGGCGTCGAGCGCCACCGGCGACGCCATCGCCGCCGCCGAAGCCAAGGATCTGCGCGACTCGCTGTCGGAAGTGCTGCCGCAGGGCATGGCCGACAACGATTTCCTGAAGGATACGGTCGACCTCGAAAAAGGCGGCAAAACCGTGACGATCTACCGCGCCCGCAAGGATGGCGAGATCAAGGCGGCGCTGTTCAAGGTCGCCGAGCGCGGCTACGCCGGCGACATCCAGGTGCTGATGGCGGTCGACAGCGACGGCCGGACGCTCGGTGTGCGCGTCCTCAAGCACGCCGAAACGCCCGGTCTCGGCGACAAGATCGAAGTCAAGAAGGATCCCTGGATCAAGAGCTTCGACGGCAAGTCGCTGGGCGATCCGGCGCCGGCAAAGTGGGGTGTCAAAAAGGATAGTGGCATTTTCGACCAGTTCGCCGGGGCGACCATCACGCCGCGTGCCGTGGTCAAGGCGGTCAAGGGCGGGCTGGAGTTCTACGCCGACCATCGTCAGGAAATTCTCGGAGGTCAATCATGAGCGACAGTTACGGCAGCATCATGAAGCAGGGGCTGTGGGAGAACAACGTGGTTTTCGCGCAGTTGCTCGCCATGTGCCCGACGATGGCGGTCACCACCAGCGGTACCAACGGCCTTGGCATGGGGCTGGCGACGACGGCGGTGCTGGTCGTTTCCAACATCCTGGTGTCGATGATCCGCCACACCGTCAGTTCGCAGGTGCGCATTCCGGTCTTCGTGGTGCTGATCGCCTCGCTGGTGACCGTGGTCGACATGGCGATGAACGCCTGGCTCCACGATCTTTACAAGGTGCTTGGCTTGTTCATCGCGCTGATCGTCGTCAATTGCGCCATTCTCGGCCGCGCCGAGGCCTTCGCCGTCAAGAACGGCGTCGTCGCCTCGGCTGTCGACGGGCTGGCGATGGGTCTGGGCTTCACCGGGGCGCTGACCTTCATCGGCCTGATCCGTGAATTCCTCGGTTCCGGCACCTTGTTCGCGCAGGCTTCCAACCTGCTCGGGCCGTCCTTCGCCTTCCTCGAAATGAAACTGCCGGGCTACGGCGGCGCGTTGCTGATGATCCTGCCGCCGGGCGGTTTCGCAATCCTCGGATTCCTGCTCGCCGGCAAGCGGGTCATGGAGAAGCGCATGGACGAGCGCGCTGCAGCTCAGGCCGAGCCGGCCGCCGCCTAAGGAGAGAAAGATGCAGATCGGTGTTGCCTATTCCGAACCCGGCCAGCAGATCTGGCTGAATATCGAGGTTCCCGATGCGTCGACCGTGGCAGACGGCATCGAGCGTTCGGGCATTCTAAAGCAGTTCCCGCATATCGACCTGACGACCCAGAAAGTCGGCGTCTTCGGCCGCCTGGTCAAGCTGGACGCTGCCTTGAAGCCGGGCGACCGCATCGAAATCTATCGCAGCATCATTGCCGACCCGGAGACCGTGCCGCGCAAAGACATGGACGAAGACTGACGCAAATTACGGGATAATCCCCATTTCGGTGCGCAATGATATTGCGCACAATAACAAACGGTCGGCTTGCCTGCGGGCGGGACGGCAAAACAGGTTTCAAACTCTCGAGAACAGCCATGCACCGCTTTTTGCCCGCGCTCCTGATGCTGCCGGCCGTCGCCTTTGCGGCCGGCGATCTGCCCACCGTCGGCGGCATCCCCGTCGATTTCATCCTCTTCGCCTTGACCCTGCTCGGCGTCGCGCTCTTTCACAACGCCACGCTCTACGTCGCGCTGACCGGGCTCGTCACGATCAGTCTGTACAAGATGATCTTCACCGGCTTCAAGACCGGTGTAGGCGTTGCCGGCTTCGTCGGCCACCTGGGGCATGAGTGGGTCACCATCGCCAACCTGTTCTGCCTGCTGACCGGCTTTGCGCTGCTCGCGAGGCATTTCGAAAAAAGCCATGTACCGGTGGTGCTGCCGAAGTTCCTGCCGGACGACTGGAAGGGTGGTTTCGTGCTGCTGGTCATGGTTTTCGTGATTTCCAGCTTCCTCGACAACATTGCGGCGGCGCTGATCGGCGGTGCGATGGCCCACCAGTTGTTCAAGGCCAAGGTGCATGTCGGCTTCCTGGCAGCCATCGTCGCCGCCTCGAATGCCGGCGGTTCGGGTTCGGTGGTCGGTGATACGACGACGACGATGATGTGGATCGACGGCATCAGTCCGGTCATCGTTTTTGACGCCTATGTCGCGGCCGGCGTCGCCTTGCTGATCATTGGCTACTTCGGCGCCAAGCAGCAGCACGCTTACTCGCCGATCATCAAGAATACCCACGCGCATACGCATGTCGATTGGGGGCGCATCTTCATCGTCGCCACGATGCTGGTCTTCGCGGTGGCGACCAATATCACGATCAACGTCAAGTTCCCAGAACTGGCCGAGCACTTTCCGTTCATCGGCGTTGCCGTCTGGGTGGCGATCATCCTGACCATTCCGGTGCGCCGCCACGATTGGGAACTGCTGCCGGAAACGATCAAGGGCTCCATCTTCCTGCTGTCGTTGGTGCTTTGCGCCTCGATGATGCCGGTCGAAGAACTGCCGCCGGCCTCCTGGCAATCCGCTTTCGCGCTCGGCTTCGTTTCCGCCGTTTTCGACAACATCCCGCTCACAGCGCTGGCGCTGCGCCAGGGCGGCTTCGACTGGGGTTTCCTGGCCTACGCCGTCGGCTTTGGTGGCTCGATGCTGTGGTTCGGCTCCTCGGCCGGGGTCGCGCTGTCCAACATGTATCCGGAGGCCAAGTCGGCCGCGCAGTGGCTGCGCCACGGCTGGCATGTGGCGGTTGCCTACGTCGTCGGATTCATGGTCATGCTGGCCGTGCTCGGCTGGCATCCGGACGAAGGTCACAAGAAGGTGGTTGCACCGGCGACCGCAGCGGCTGCGAACACGCACTGATCCTTGCTGACCGGGAAAAACGGTAAGGGGCTCCACGGAGCCCCTTTTTTCATGTCGGTTTTACGACAAGGACAGACGGCTTTTGCGCACCATCCCGGTGCCAAAAAACAATCATAACTGCATGAAAAAAAACAATATTGTGATCATATAATGCGCCTCCCCGATGAACCCGAAGGTATCGATACATGACAAAAGAATTTTCCGGAAACGCTCTGGCCAGCATAGGCGCAACCCATGGCTACCGTTTTGACGGCGATTCCGTCCAGATCAACGCCGAATTGATCTTTGCCGACGCTGCGCTGGGCGCTGCGTCACGCTGGGCCCTGCAATTGTGGAGCGGCGACGCGCCATTCACGGCCGGCCAGCTGGCCGGCGTCAAGGTCGCCGAACTGAACGTTCATCCAGCCGCCGGCTACCAGAACATCGCGGCAACAGTCGCCGCGATGCCGCCGGCTGGTTCCAGCGAGCAGAACATGGCACTGGCGCTTGTCTGCTGGAGCGAGAACGGCCAGCCGACGGTGGCCGATGTGGCCGCCTACCCGGTCGCCGAGCGCTTCGTGCAACCCCGCATCGCCGGCAACGTGACCTGCGCCCTGGGTAATGGCCAGGCCACGCTCGCCGTCGACGCCATTGAAAACCCGCGTGCCGACGACAACCTGAGTGGCACCCTGGCCCTCGAACTGTGGGCGCTCGACGCACCGTACGCTGGTGGTAGCTGGCAGGGCATTCCGGTCGCCAGCGTCATCGTCGGCGTGCTGGGCGGCGGCCGCCAACTGGAAGACTGCAGGTTCGTCGTTCCGGCCGCCGTGCCGGAAGGGCCTGGCGTGCTGACCCTGATGTTGCGCGAATGGGGCCCGCTTGGCTACGTGACGCGCGACTACTGCAACCTGGCGCTGGAAATGCCGGCCAAGGAAGCGCCGAAGGCCGCCCCGGCGAAGGTGGCAGCCAAGCCGGCGCCCACGGCGACGCCGACTCCCAAGGCTGGCGCAGCCAAAGCCAAAGCCGAGCCCAAGGTCAAGCCGGCCGCGAAGGAAAGCAAGGTAGCGGCGCCCGCCAAGGCGCCTGCGGCCAAGGGCATTGCCATCAATGCCGCCAGCGAAGCCGAGCTGCTGGCCATCAAGGGCCTGACGGCCGCGGTGGCCAAGGCCATTGTTGCCGGGCGGCCCTATGCGTCGCTCGCCGAAGTCGGCATGGTCAAGGGCGTCGGCCCCAAGCTGCTGGCCAAGCTTAGCGAAACGGGCGTCCTGTAACGCGGTTTTGTCGTGAAGCCCGGGGGTTGTCGCGTTCGTGACAATCCCCGTGGCTTTATTTTGCTTAAAGAACAATGGGTTGAAGGTGGCACCCGTCTTGCTAAATGCACTCCATACCTCTGGAGAACAGCATGAGCTTGAAAGCCAGCGAAATCCAGGCCCTGCTCGACGAGCCGGCCTGCGACCACAACAAGAAGGAAAAATCCGGGTGCGCCAAGCCCAAGCCGGGCGCCACGGCCGGCGGATGTTCTTTCGACGGCGCGCAGATCGCGCTGTTGCCGATTGCCGACGTCGCCCACATCGTGCACGGGCCAATCGCCTGCGCCGGTTCGTCGTGGGATAACCGGGGTACCCGTTCTTCCGGCGTCACGCTGTACCGCATCGGCATGACCACCGATCTGTCGGAAACCGACGTCGTGATGGGGCGCGGCGAAAAGCGCCTGTTCCATGCCATCAAGCAGGCCGTCGACAGCTACTCGCCGAAGGCCGTCTTCGTCTACAACACCTGCGTCACCGCGCTGATCGGCGACGATGTCGGCGCCGTCTGCAAGGCGGCCAGCGAGCGAGTCGGCATCCCAGTCGTGCCGGTCGATGCCGCCGGCTTCTACGGCACCAAGAATCTCGGCAACCGGCTGGCCGGCGAGGCCATGTTCAAGTACGTCATCGGCACCGCCGAGCCCGCGCCCGCCGCGCCACGCGCCGACGGCCTGCCGACCTACGACGTCAACCTGATCGGTGAATACAACATTGCCGGCGAGTTCTGGCACGTCGCGCCGCTGTTCGACGAACTCGGTCTGCGGATCCTGTGCACATTGTCCGGCGATGCGCGTTTCCACGAGGTGCAGACCATGCACCGCGCCAAGGTGAACATGGTCGTCTGCGCCAAGGCGCTGCTCAACGTGGCGCGCAAGATGCAGGAAAGTTTTGGCATTCCCTTCTTCGAGGGCAGTTTCTACGGCGTGCAGGACATGTCCAACGCGCTGCGCGACTTCGCACGCATGATTGGCGACCCCGACCTGATGGCGCGCACCGAAGCCGTCATCGCCCGCGAGGAAGCCAAGTCGCACGCCGCGCTCGAACCCTGGCGCGAGCGCCTGCGCGGCAAGCGCGTGCTGCTCTACACCGGCGGCGTCAAGTCGTGGTCGATCGTCTCCGCGTTGCAGGATCTGGGCTTGAAAGTGGTGGCCACCGGCACCAAGAAGTCGACCGAGGAAGACAAGGCGCGCATCCGCGAACTGATGGGCGAGGACACCAAGATGATCGACGACGGCAGCCCCAAGGCACTGTTGTCGACCTACCACGAATACAAGGCCGACATCCTGATCGCCGGCGGCCGCAATCTCTACACCGCACTCAAGGCGCGCATTCCCTTCCTCGACATCAACCAGGAACGCGAATTCGGCTACGAAGGCTACACCGGCATGGAAGAACTGGCCCGCCAGCTGGCGCTGACGATGGAAAGCCCGGTCTGGGCGGCGGTCAGGAGACCGGCGCCGTGGGCGAAGCAAAGCGGCCCCGGCAGCGTGTTGGCCGCTTGACGGCGAGCTATAACGGCTAAGCGCCATAGACAATTTGTCGCTGATTTCTCCGTCTGTGGCCAGACAGGCGTGAGCAGGATTGCCATTTCAGCAATCGAAAAATTGACAGCACGGGGCGGGATTCTTAAGAGGTCCCTTCGCTAAGCACCTGGTTTCCTCCCGAAAAAAAGTCTGTCCGGCGCGTTCGGATTTCCGAACGCGCTTACCGGGGAATATCCGGAATTCCGTCCGCCAGTGTGCCAATGAATAAATAAAACGACAAAAATTCAATGGCTTATGCGGGTTTATGGTCTGGCACGCCCTGTGCGATAGAAACAGGGAGCTGCGCGTCAGCGTAGCCACCTAATAACTTCCGGAGATAAACCCATGAATGCAGTCACCACTCGCCTCGAACACGATCTTCTCGGCGACCGAGAAGTCCCCGGCGCAGCCTATTACGGCGTCCATACCCTGCGCGCCCTGGAGAATTTCAACATCACTGGTATTTCGATTGCCGTCTATCCAGACCTCATTCGCGCCCTGGCCCAGATCAAGAAGGCCGCCGCCCAGGCCAACCGGCAGCTCGGCCTGCTCGATGCCAAACGCGCCGACGCCATCGCCGCCGCCTGCCGCGAAGTCATCGACGGCCAGTGGCACGACCAGTTCGTCGTCGACGTCATCCAGGGCGGCGCCGGCACCTCGACCAACATGAACGCCAACGAGGTGATCGCCAACCGGGCGCTCGAAATCCTCGGCCACGCTCGCGGCGAGTATCAGTTCCTGCACCCCAACGAACACGTCAACATGAGCCAGTCGACCAACGACGTCTATCCGACCGCGCTCAAGCTCGCCACCTACGTCGGCATCTTCCGCCTGGTCGATGCCATGGCCTACCTGCGTCGCGCCTTCGAGCGCAAGGCAGAGGAATTCGCCGATGTGCTCAAGATGGGCCGCACCCAGCTGCAGGACGCCGTGCCGATGACCCTCGGCCAGGAATTTTCGACCTACGCCGTGATGCTCGGCGAGGACGAGGAACGCCTGCGCGAAGCCGCCCTGCTCATCCGCGAAATGAACCTCGGTGCCACCGCCATCGGCACCGGCATCAACGCTCACCCCGACTACGCCGCCATCGTCTGCCGCAAACTGGTCGAGATCAGTGGCATTCCGGTCCTCACCGCCCCCAACCTGATCGAGGCGACGCAGGATTGCGGCAGCTTCGCGCAACTGTCCGGCGTCCTCAAGCGTGTCGCCGTCAAGCTTTCCAAGGTCTGCAATGACCTGCGCCTGCTCTCCTCCGGGCCACGCGCCGGCTTTGGGGAAATCAACCTGCCGCCGCGCCAGGCCGGTTCGTCGATCATGCCGGGCAAGGTCAATCCGGTCATTCCGGAAGTGGTCAACCAGATCGCCTTCGAAGTCATCGGCAACGACACCACCGTCACCTTCGCCGCCGAGGCCGGCCAGCTGCAGCTCAACGCCTTCGAGCCGATCATCGCCCACAGCCTGTTCAAGAGCGTGTTGCACCTTGGCAAGGGTTGCAAGACGCTGGCCAATTACTGCGTCGACGGCATCAGCGCCAACCGCGACACGCTGCGCGCCAGCGTCGAGCGTTCGATCGGTATCGTCACCGCGCTCAATCCCTACATTGGCTACGCCAACGCCACCGAAGTCGCTGCCGAGGCGCACCGCAGCAACCGCGGCGTCGCCGAGATCGTCCTCGAGCGGAAGCTGATGAGCCACGAGCAACTGGCTGAAGTGCTGCGCCCGGAAGTGCTGACCAAGCCGCAGATGATCCTGCCCCTGGTCGCCTGAGCAACCGACGTTCATTCAATGCACAACACAAGGAAACCATCATGAAAATGAACCGGTTAACAACCATGATCATGATCGCCATGGTGCTCGGCGTCATTGTCGGCTACGCGTGCAATACGCTGGCCGGTAGCCCCGCCGAAGCCAAGGAAATCGCGTCCTACTTCGGCATCCTCACCGACATCTTTCTGCGCCTGAT
>JAEUOH010000082.1 GCA_016790845.1 Dechloromonas sp. | reverse complement strand
CGCGGCACCGACCACGGCCACGGCGGGTTGGCCCTGCTGCTCGGCGGTGCAATAACCGGCGGCCGCCAGATCGGCGATTTCCCCGGGCTGGCCGAATCGCGCCTGAACGAAAGCCGCGACCTGCCGGTTACCGTCGACTGGCGCAGCCTGTTCGGGCGCTCGCTCAAGGAAACCCAGGGCTTCGACATGGCCACCCTGCAAAAGGTACTGCCCGGTATCCCGGGCCTCGCCTGAACAATCTCGGGCTCCTCTGCGGTCGACCGGAAAAATGCCTGAAAATATCAGCCGGTCATTGCTCTATACCGCCAAGCAGTCGCACTCAACCCGAAAATGCGGCGCGTCGTTGGCGAAGGATGGCATAGCGCTTTTCGTCTATTCGTGATCCGTCGAAATTCCGATTTCGACCGGAACACATTTTTGGTTTAATGGGTAGCGATGCAATTGCGCCCATGGAAGAAGCAGGTAGCGCATGCGCGTCCGATCATTGATTTACCCATCTCGCAAGGAGACGTTCATGTTCGCAAAATTCGTTCTTCCGATCTTGCTCATTTCCTGTCTGGCGGGTTGCGCAGCTCAGCAGGACTCGTTCAGCAAGACCAGCGGCCTGCCTGACACGACCCAATCCCAGAAGTAATCGCCATATTGCGTCCGAAACCTGCTCCCTAAACGGCGACGTCTGGAAAACCGGACGCCTTGTCAAATCCGTCGAAAAACCCCGGCCAGCAGTCGGGCGAACAGGCGGATTGCCAACACGGCAACGATCATGAAGACGGCGAGCAGCACCAGGAACAGTACCGGCGAGGCCAGCATCGCCCACAACCCGCCGAGCACCAGGCCCTCCTCGCCAAACGAGGCGAGCCAGTTCGAGAACGGCTCGGGCGAGGTGTTGATCGCCAGTCGGCTGCCGGCCTTGGCGAAGTGCGTGCCTGCAGTGATCGTGCCGCCGATCAGGCCGGCCGCCACCATCCAGGCCGGGTCTGCGTCGCCCAGCGCCAGCGCTGCCAGCAAGGCGCCGGCCGGGATGCGAATGAAGGTCTGGAAACCGTCCCAGACTGAATCGAAGGCCGGCACCTTGTCGGCGATCAGTTCGGCGAAGGCCATGATGCCGGCGACGGCGATTACCAGCGGGTGCTGCAACACCGCCAGCGTGGACGGTAGGTGCAGGTAGCCGAAATAGGACAGCACGCCAGCCAGGAAAACCACGAGATAGAGGCGCAGACCGCTGGCCCAGGCGAGGCCGGCCGAGAGTGCGATGGTCTGCGCCATGTCCATTATTTCTTCGCCTTGCGATCCAGTTCGCGCAAGTGCGCCAGCTTTTCGGCTATCTTGCCTTCCAGCCCGCGCGGTGTCGGTTTGTACCAGCCGGGCTCGGGCAGGCCTTCCGGCAGGTAGGTTTCACCGGCCGCATAGGCTTCCGGCTCGTCGTGCGCGTAGCGGTAGGCCTTGCCGTGGCCAAGTTCCTTCATCAGCTTGGTCGGCGCATTGCGCAGATGCACCGGCACCGGCCGCGAGCCGTCCTGCTTCACGAAGGCGCGCGCCGCGTTGTAGGCCATGTAGGCGGCATTCGACTTGGCGGCGACAGCCAGATAGACGACTGCTTCGGCCAGCGCCAGTTCGCCCTCGGGCGAGCCGAGGCGCTCGTAGGTGGCCGCCGCGTCGTTGGTGATCTGCATGGCGCGCGGGTCGGCGAGCCCGATGTCCTCCCACGCCATGCGCACGATGCGCCGGGCCAGATAGCGTGGGTCGGCGCCGCCGTCGAGCATGCGGCACAGCCAGTAGAGCGACGCATCCGGGTCGGAGCCGCGCACCGACTTATGGAGGGCGGAAATCTGGTCATAGAAGGCGTCGCCGCCCTTGTCGAATCGGCGCAGGTTCTGCGCCACGGTTTCTTCGATAAATTGACCGTCGACCGCAACCAGGCCTGCCGTATGCGCGGCGGTACGCACCTGTTCGAGGAGATTGAGCAGGCGCCGGGCGTCGCCGTCGGCCAGGCCGACCAGCCGCGCGCGGGCGCCGTCGTCGAAGCTGAGATCGGCCAGCGCACTGGCGCGGGCGCGCTCGAACAACTCGCCGAGCGCCGCCTCGTCCAGCGACTTGAGCACATAGACCGAAGCCCGCGACAGCAGCGCCGAATTGACCTCGAACGACGGGTTCTCGGTGGTGGCGCCGATGAAGGTCAGCAGGCCGGATTCGACGAAGGGCAGGAAGCCATCTTGCTGCGCCTTGTTGAAACGATGGATTTCATCGACGAACAGAATGGTGCGCCGGCCCTGCCCGCGCCATAGCTCGGCCTGCGCCACCGCCTCGCGCACTTCCTTGATGCCTGAAAACACCGCCGACAGCGCGATGAACTCGCACTGGAACTGCGTCGCCATCATGCGCGCCAGCGTCGTCTTGCCGACGCCGGGCGGCCCCCACAGGATCATCGAATGCGGCTGGCCGGACTCGAACGCCAGGCGCAACGGCTTGCCCGGCCCGAGCAGGTGTTGCTGGCCGATGACCTCATCCGGCTTTTGCGGGCGCAGTTGCTCGGCGAGCGGGGCGCCAGGGTCAACCGCGTTCTGTGAAAACAAATCGCTCAATGGGAATTCCCGTTCCGTGAAAGATGCTTCGTCTGCCGCATGCGGGCAGTTTACCTGCTTAAGCCCGGCGCTCCCAATTACCGGAAAGGTCTGCCAGCGACCGGCAACAATTCTCCGTGCACCAATCCTTCTTGCATGCAGGTCATCTGTGGAGAATAATGCCTTCGGCAAGTTCCGGAATCATGACCTGAAAGCAATGACCCATAACGGATAACGAAAAATATGAGCCAGCCCGAAGTTGAAGCACCGATCACCCTCGACTCGATGCGCGCCGGTCTGGCCAACGGCGAATTCTTTCTCGAATACCTGCCCGTCATTGCGCTGAACGACGGTCGCTGCGTCGGCGCCGAAACCTTGATCCGCTGGCGACGGGCATCGGGTGTCATCGGCCCGGACGAATTCATTCCGGTGATCGAAAACACGCCACTTTCCGGGGTCCTGACCTACTGGGTGGTGGATACCATGGCAAGCGAACTAGCAGACTGGTTGCGCGCCAATCCGGAGTCGTACATCAGCATCAACGTGCCGCCGGAAATCCTTGGGCGTGGTGGCATCGAGTACGCTGCCGGGAAGGCCGGGCTACTCGATCTGGCTTCGCAGCTCGTCTTCGAGGTCACCGAACGAGGCGTACCGGACGCACTGGGCGTGGCAGCGATCAACGGCGCCATCGAACACGGCATCCGGGTCGCGCTCGACGACGTGACACTCTCCGGCCCGGCCAACCTGGCGGTGCTGGCGCGCTGCAACTTCCATATTGTCAAGCTGGACAGGTCGCTGATCTGGGAAATCCAGCCGGATTGCCCGCACCCGCCTTGGCTGGAGGAAGTCGGCGCCCTGTTGCAAATATCGCAGATGACGGTGATCGCCGAAGGCATCGAAACGCCGCAGCAACGAGCAGCGCTGGAAAGCTCGAACGTCCAGTTCGGCCAGGGCTTTCATTTCTCCCAGCCGCTGGTCGCCGATGCGTTCATGGAATTTCACCGGCGCGCCGGCATGGTCGTTTAGCCGCCTACGACGTCGACACCGGGCGGCGGCGAGAATTTGAAGGTGGATGCCGGCAAGGCCGGGTTGCGTTCGAGTTTCGAGAAGCGAATCTGCGTCGTCTGGCCGAAGCTGTCGACCAACACCATGGCGGCGAGATCGTTCCCGGCAAAGCCCAGGCGGATTTTCTCGAAACCGCTGTCGCCCGCCTTGGGCACCGCTTCGACCCAGTCCATGCCATCCAATTCGCCGGCCTCGGCCAGCGCGAAGTTCTTTTCCAGTTCGTTCTTGCCGGCCAGCAGCGCGGCAGGAGAACCGCCCAGCGCCTGCCCCGCCGATCGCACCGTGACCTGCTTCAGTTCGCTATCGTAAATCCAGATTTTTTCACCGTCGCCGACGACCAGTTGCGGGTAGGGCTTCTGAATATCCCAGCGCAGCTTTCCCGGTCGCGAGATCGCCACCGTGCCTGCCGATTGCTGCGGTTTGCGGCCGCCACGCGAAATCACGATCTGCGCGAAATCGGCCTTGAGCGTCCGCGTCTCCTGCAGAAAGCGATGCAACTGGTCGATCGCCCCGGCTTCGGCCAGCAGAGGAAAAACCAGGGCTGCTGCGGTCGACAGCAATTTCAGGGCAAATTTCATTCGGCTTCCCGGCGTGCCAGCACTTCGCGGCCGCCGCGGCCATCCATCGATGACACCAGCCCGGCCTTTTCCATTGCCTCGATGAGGCGCGCCGAACGGTTATAGCCAATACGCAAGTGGCGCTGCACCAGCGAAATCGAGGCCCGCTTGTTCTTGAGAACGATATCGACCGCCTGATCGTAGAGCGGGTCGCTCTCGGCATCGCCGCCGTCGCTGCCGCCCTCGCCGCCTTCCTCGTCTTCGCCGCCTGCACCGCTGAGGATGTCTTCGATATATTCCGGCGCACCGGTCGTCTTAAGGTGCTCGACGACGCGATGGACCTCATCGTCGGAAACGAAAGCGCCATGGACGCGGGTCGGATAGCCGGTACCAGGCGCCAGATAGAGCATGTCGCCCTGCCCGAGCAGCGCTTCGGCGCCCATCTGATCAAGAATGGTGCGCGAGTCGATCTTGCTGGAAACCTGGAACGACAGGCGCGTAGGAATGTTGGCCTTGATCAGGCCGGTGATGACATCGACGCTCGGGCGCTGCGTCGCCAACACCAGATGAATGCCGGAAGCGCGCGCCTTCTGCGCCAGACGGGCGATCTGTTCCTCGACCTTCTTGCCGACCACCATCATCAGATCGGCCAGTTCGTCGATGATGACGACGATGAAAGGCATGGTCTTCAGCGGTTCCGGGGTTTCCGGCGTCAGGGTCAGCGGGTTCTGGATGTGTTCGCCCTTCTTCTCGGCGTCCCTGATCTTGGTGTTGAGACCAGCGATGTTGCGCACGCCCATCGCCGACATCAGCTTGTAGCGCTTCTCCATCTCCGTCACACACCAGTGCAGCGCGTTGGCTGCCTGCTTCATGTCGGTGACGACCGGCGCCAGCAAATGCGGGATGCCTTCGTAGATCGACAGTTCGAGCATCTTCGGGTCGACCATGATCAGGCGCACCTGATCGGGCTCGGCCTTGTAGAGCATCGACAGGATCATCGCATTGACGCCGACCGATTTGCCCGAACCGGTCGTCCCGGCCACCAGAAGGTGGGGCGTCTTGGCCAGGTCGGCAACCACCGGCAGGCCGCCGATGTCCTTGCCGAGGCAAACCGTCAACGGGCTGGTCATGTCATTGTAGGGCTTGCTGGAGATGATCTCCGACAGCTTGACCGTCTGCCGCCTCGGGTTCGGCAATTCGAGCGCCATGCACGATTTGCCGGGCACCGTCTCTACAACACGGATCGACACCATGGCCAACGCGCGTGCCAGATCGCGCGCCAGATTGACGATCTGCGCACCCTTGACGCCGACTGCCGGCTCGATCTCGTAACGCGTAATCACCGGGCCGGGCATCGCAGCCAGCACCTTTACCTGCACACCGAAGTCGGCGAGCTTCCTTTCGATCAGGCGCGACGTGTATTCCAGCGTTTCGGCACCCACCGTCTCGGTCACCGGCGGTGCCGGATCGAGCAGGTGCAGCGGTGGCAATTGCCCGCCGATTATCACCTCAGGGAAGAGCGCAACCTGCTTCTCCCGTTCGATGCGCTTTTCCGCCTTCTTGGAAACCGGCACTTCGGGCGGCGGCGTCTCGATGATGATCGGATCGTGCAACTCGACGCGACGCTTTTCGACCTCGACTTTATCCTCGCGCTGCTGCGCGACTTCGCGCCCGATACGGCGATCGCGCCAGGTATCGAGCAGCCCGAAGAAAAAGCCCCCGAAGGATTCGATGGCATCGCCCAGTCGCTCGAAAGCCCAAAGCCAGGACATCCCGGAAAAAATGCTCCAGCCCCCCGCGATCGCCGCCAGCAGGACGAGTGTCGAACCGGTGTACCCCAGTAGATGTTCCAGCAAACGGCCGACCTCGACCCCAAGCAGGCCACCAGGACCCAGCGGCAACTCGGCCTTCAGCGAATAGAAGCGCAAGGCTTCGAGTGCAGAGCTTGCGACAAGAAGCAGAACGAAACCCGAAAGTGCGATGTAAAGGGGCCGCCGATCGACATGGCCGAGCGGTGAATTGAGCCGCCGGAAGCCCCACCACATGAACATGACCAGCAGAACAATCCACCACCAGGCGGACAGTCCGAACAGGTAGAGCATGAGATCGGCGATCCAGGCACCGGCATGCCCGGTGGGATTATGCAACTGGCTGGAAACGACGGCGTGCGACCAGCCCGGGTCGTCTTTGCTGAAGCCCCAAAAGGCCATTGCGAGATAGAGCGCCAGTGCCCCCAGCGCCAGCCAGCGCGATTCGTGCAGGAGATTGCCGATTTTCTCCGGCAACTGCCCGGCAGTCGCGCGGTCGACCGTTCGCACCCCCACGCTCATGCTCCGGTGATCGTGATTTGGTCACCGTTGGTGACGATGTAGCCGCCAATCTCGAGGTCACGCATGACCTTGCTGACCATCTCGCGCGAGGCGCCGATCATGCGCGCCATGTCCTGCTTGGAAATTTTCTTCTTGACCAGTCGCTTGCCGTCTTCTTCTTCCGAAAGATCCAGCAACAGCCTGGCAACCCGGCCATAGACATCGAGCAGGGCAAGGCTTTCGATGTTGCGGTCAGCTTCGCGCAGGCGACGAACCAGAATCTGCATCAGCTTCTGCGCCACCTGGAAGTTTTCCTGCATGCAGCGCTGGAATTCCTGCTTGCCGATTGCCAGCAGTTCACAATTCTCCACGGCCACCACGCTCGCCGAGCGGGCGCTACCATCGATCAAACCCATTTCGCCGAAAAATTCGCCAGGGCCAAGCCAGGCAAGGATGATCTCGCGGCCTTCCTCGTCGAAATTGGTGACCTTGGCGCGGCCGGTCAACAAAATGAGCAGGGCATCCGCGCTTTCTCCCGAACGGACCACCTGATCGCCCCGCCCGGCACGTCGCCGCACGGCAACCCGTGACAGACGCTCCAGCTCTTGTTCTTCCAGGCCGGAAAACAGCGGCACATTACGCAGGACAACCAAACTCAGGCCGACATTTGAGGTGGACATAAAGCATTTTCCTTCATGGAGTTACGAGCAGATTATAAACTTAATTCACGAATTTCAAGGAGACTCGCAAAAAAACTGCCCGCGGTTGGAGGCTATAATTTAGCGATCAATCATCAACGAGGTTCAGCATGCCCCAAGCCACCCGTCACAGTCGCCTCATCATCCTCGGCTCCGGCCCGGCCGGCTATACCGCCGCCGTGTACGCCGCCCGTGCCAACCTCAAGCCATTGCTGATCACTGGCCTCGCCCAAGGCGGACAGTTGATGACGACCACCGAAGTGGACAACTGGCCGGCCGATGTAGATGGCGTGCAGGGGCCCGAGCTGATGGCCCGTTTCGAGGCACACGCCCGCCGCTTCGATACTGAAATCGTCTTCGACCATATTCATACAACGCAGTTGACCAGCAAGCCGTTTACCCTGATCGGTGATGCCGGCACCTATACCTGCGACGCGCTGATCATCGCCACCGGCGCCTCGGCCCAGTACCTTGGCCTGCCGTCCGAGGAGGCTTTCATGGGCAAGGGCGTCTCCGCCTGTGCCACCTGCGACGGTTTCTTCTATCGCAACAAGCCGGTCGCCGTCATCGGCGGCGGCAACACCGCTGTCGAGGAAGCCCTCTACCTGGCCAATATCGCCAGCCACGTCACCTTGATCCATCGCCGCGAGACCTTCAAATCCGAAAAAATCCTGCAGGACAAGCTGTTCGAGAAGGAAAAGGCCGGCAAGGTCACCATCCTGCGCAATTTCACGCTGGACGAAGTGCTTGGCGACGATTCGGGCGTCACCGGGCTGCGCATCAAGAGCACGCAGACTGCCGACACGCAGAATGTCGATGTCTTCGGTGTCTTTATCGCCATCGGCCACAAGCCGAACACCGACATTTTCGCCGGCCAACTTGAAATGGAAAACGGCTATATCGTGACCCAGGCCGGGCGCAACGGCAATGCGACGCAAACCAGCATTCCCGGCATTTTCGCCGCTGGCGACGTGCAGGATCACATCTATCGCCAGGCCTGCACCTCCGCCGGTACTGGCTGCATGGCGGCGCTGGATGCCGAGCGCTATCTCGACAAACTCGTCTGAAGGCCGGAAACATTGATCGACCCGGACGACCTGGCGGCGTTTCGGGCGGCGGTGGCCGATGCCCGGCCACTACCGAAATCGGGGCGCGTCCATCTGGGTGGTCAGCCGCCGGCGCCGCGGCCGTTACAGCACCTGGCCGACGAGCACGCAGCGCTGCGTGAAAGCCTGCACGGGCCCATCACACTACAGGACCGCCTGGAAGGCGGCGACGAACCGAGCTACCTGCATACCGGCCTGGCCAGCAGCGTATTGCGCGATCTGCGGCGCAGCCGCTGGGTCATTCAGGACGAAATCGATCTGCACGGCTTGAACCGCGAGGAAGCACGCACCCTTCTGGCTGGATTTCTGGCCAACTCACTGAAACACGGGATACGCTGCGTCCGGGTCATCCACGGCAAGGGGCTGGGATCGCCAGGCAAGCAGGCTGTGCTACGCCGCCTGGTGCGCGGCTGGCTGATGCAGAAAAGCGAAATACTGGCCTATTGCCAAGCGAAACCGCAGGATGGCGGCGAGGGTGCCGTCATCGTACTGCTGCGTTCGCAACGTCCGGCCGGCACGCGCTGAGCGCTGTCAGGTATCGCCTTTCGTAAACTCGCGCTTGAAGAGCTCGGTATCTTCGATCCACGACCATCCCGTTCCCTGCGAATGATCGGGCGTCAGCCTCAGCTCACCGTGCAATGCAGCCAGACGGAACAACTCCACCGCAACCTCTTCCGGAAATCCCTGACGTCCATGGCGTTGCGTCACTGTCAGATCCTGCAGGAACGCATCGAGGCCAGCTTTCCCCCACAACGCGACGATCCTGTCGAGAATCCTGGGAAATTGCTGCTCGAGATGCCGCGGATAAGCGCCGGCATCTGCCCCCAGCAGGACCAACAGCCTGGCCTTGAGTCCAGGAATGTCAAATTCCTGCTGATCGCTTTCCATGCCTGACCGCCTTTCCGGGTCAGATTGCTGCTTCGTTGGTTTCGCCGGTGCGAATGCGCACGACCTGCTCGACCGGCATCACGAAAATCTTTCCGTCACCGATCTTGCCGGTGCGCGCCGCCTTGATGATGGCTTCGATGGCGGCATCGGTACTGTCGGCGTTGACGACAATTTCGATCTTGATCTTGGGCAGGAAATCGACCACGTATTCGGCGCCGCGATACAGTTCGGTATGGCCCTTCTGGCGACCAAACCCCTTGACCTCGGTGACCGTCAGGCCGGTGATACCGACTTCCGACAGTGCTTCGCGCACTTCGTCGAGCTTGAACGGCTTGATGATGGCTTCGATTTTCTTCATGTCTCTTTCCTCTTGCTTCGATGTCTTAAAATTCGTCGAAATAACGATTGGTAATAGGATACCGCCAATCCTTGCCAAATCCACGTGGCGTAATGCGAATACCGACCGGTGCCTGCCGGCGTTTGTATTCGGCGATGCGTAGCAGGCGCACGACACGCCGCACCGCATCCTCTGGCAGGCCGGCCGCAATGATCTCGCGCGGACTGCGGTCTTCTTCCATATAGGCGCGGACGATGGCGTCAAGGATCTCGTAGGGCGGCAACGAATCCTGGTCGGTCTGATCGGGCTTCAGTTCGGCCGAAGGCGGCCGGACGATGATGTTTTCCGGGATCACCGGCGACTGCACGTTGCGGTAGCGTGACAGACGATAGACCAGGGTCTTGTAAACATCCTTGATCACCGCGAAACCACCGGCCATGTCGCCATAAAGAGTGCAGTAGCCGACGGCCATTTCCGACTTGTTGCCGGTGGTAAGCACCAGCGCGCCGGTCTTGTTGGAAAGCGCCATCAGGATATTGCCGCGGATGCGCGCCTGAATATTCTCTTCGGTCGTATCCTCCGGCAAGCCTGCGAACAGCGGGTCGAGCATGGCGGCATAAGTCCGCATAGCCGGCTCGATGGCAATTTCGTCGTAGCGCACACCCAGTTTGCGGATCATTTCGCGCGAATCGTCGAGGCTCATTTGCGCGGTATAGGGCGAAGGCATCATCACTGCGTGGACTTTGTCGGCACCCAGCGCATCGACCGCGACACATAGGGTCAATGCCGAATCGATACCGCCGGAAAGGCCGATGATCGCACCCTTGAAACCGCTCTTGCCAATGTAGTCGCGCACGCCCAGCACCAGCGCCCGATAGGCTTCGGCTTCAACCGGAAGCTCTTCAGCCAGTTGTTCCGAATGCAGGCGATTGTGGTCGAAATCGACAATTCCCAACGCCTCTTCGAAGGATGGGAGGCGCATTTTGCAATTGCCATGGGCATCGAGAGCGAACGAGGCGCCATCGAATACCAGTTCGTCCTGACCGCCGACGAGGTTGGCATAAATGGCCGGAATGCCGGTGGCGGCGATCCGCTCCCCGAGGACTTGCGCACGTTGCTGGTGTTTTTCGAGATGGCACGGCGAGGCGTTGAGAACCAGCAGCAACTCCGCACCTGCTTCTCGCGACAGCTCGGCGGCACCTGCCTCCCAGATGTCGGCGCAGATATTGATGCCACAACGCACACCACCCAGTGTAACGACGCAGGCTTCGCTGCCGGCTTCGAAATAGCGCTTTTCGTCGAAAACCTCGTAATTGGGCAGGCGCATCTTGTGGTAGACCGCCTTTTTGAGGCCATTTTCGATGACCGTTGCCGCGTTGTAGCGGCGTCCCGCATGCTCTTCGGGGTGACCGACGACGACAGCTAGGCCCGGCGCGGCAGCCTCGGTCCGTTTGGCAAGATCGTCCAGCGCCCGACTGCACGCCCGATAGAAATCCGGGCGCAACAGCAGGTCTTCCGGCGGATAACCGCACAGGGCCAGCTCTGGAGTCAGCATGACCTGCGCGCCGCCGGCCTGGGCCGCAATCGCGCAGTTGATGATGCGTTCGACGTTGCCCGTCAGATCACCGACGATGGCATTGAACTGGGCAACGGCGATACGCAGCATGAAGCGGTTTAGTAAGCCGGTTTATCCTTGGCAGCGTTGTAGCGATCAACGCCTTCCATGATTTCATTCTTGGCCTCTTCGGGACCACGCCAACCGACAACCTTGACGAACTTGCCTGGCTCAAGATCCTTGTAATGCTCGAAGAAATGCGAGATCTGGTCGAGCAGCAGGGTCGGCATGTCGGCGTGGGTCTGGACGCTGCGGTACAGCGGGGTCAGCTTGTCCACCGGCACGGCCAGCAGCTTGGCGTCCTCACCCGCTTCGTCGGTCATGGCCAGCATGCCAAGTGGGCGGCAGCGGATCACAACGCCCGGCGGCAGCGCGAACGGAGTAACGACCAGCACGTCGACCGGATCGCCGTCTCCGGCGATGGTGTGCGGGATATAGCCGTAGTTGCACGGATAGTGCATCGAAGTCGACATGAAGCGATCGACGAAGACAGCGCCGCTTTCCTTATCCACTTCGTACTTGACGGGATCGGAATGCGCCGGAATTTCGATGACGACGTTGAAATCGTTGGGAAGGGACTTGCCGGAAGGAACGTTGTTAAGGGCCATCGTTGTCTCTCTGCGTTTGTGGTTTGAGAAACTTGGATTATAACGCCGTCCTGAGCCGTATTCAGCCCCAGGCAGCGAGAAACTCCTGCCAGTGCGCGGCACCGATCCTGGCGAGTTGCACCTTGACGAATTCGGCTTCTGCCACCTCTTCTTCCGCCGTCAGCTCGCCGCGCAGACGGCGGAAACGGTTATAGACAAGATAGGTATTGATGACGTCGGTTTCGCAGTAGTCGCGGATTTCGGCAGATTTACCGGCCTGCCACGCTTCCCAGACCTTGCCGCCATCCATGCCGAGCTTGCCTGGAAAACCGAAGAGCTTGGCCAGATCGTCGAGCGGCGCGTTGGCGCGCGGATTGTAGAGCGCCAGCAAGTCCATCAGGTCGAGATGCCGGGTATGGTAGCGACTGATGTAGTTGTTCCATTTGAAATCGCGCGAATCGGCGTAGTCGCCGTCGCCCAGATCCCAGTAGCGCGGCGCTGCGATGCCATGCAGCATGCCACGATAGTGCAGCACCGGCAGGTCGAAACCGCCGCCGTTCCAGGAGACGATTTGCGGCGTGAATTTTTCGATGCCGTCGAAAAAGCGCTGGATGATTTCGCCTTCGCCCTGTTCCGGCTCGGCCAGCGACCAGACTTTAAGGCCTTCGCTGGTGCGCAGCACACATGAAATGGTCACGACGCGCTGCAGGTGCAACTGCAGGAAATCATTGCCTGTCTTGGCACGGCGCTGCTGGAAGGCGAGTTCGGCGACCTCCCCATCCGACAATTCGGACGGCAGGTCGTTCAGGCGGCGCAGGCCGGCGACATCGGGAATGGTCTCGATATCGAAGACCAGTACCGGCTTCATGCGGGGAAGACGCCCGTCGACAGATAGCGGTCGCCGCGGTCGCAGATGATGCTGACGATCACCGCATTTTCCAGCGACTGCGACAGCCGCAGTGCCACAGCCAGCGCACCACCCGACGAAATGCCAGCGAAGATCCCTTCTTCCATCGCCAATCGACGCGTCATTGCCTCGGCATCGGCCTGGCTGACGTATTCGATGCGGTCGACGTTGGTTTTATCGTAGATTTTCGGCAAGTAAGCCTCCGGCCATTTGCGGATGCCGGGAATCTGGCTGCCATCTTCCGGCTGGCAACCGACGATCTGGATCGCCGGATTCTGCTGCTTCAGAAAGGCCGAGGTACCCATGATCGTGCCTGTGGTACCCATGCTGGAGACGAAGTGGGTGATCTTGCCTGCCGTATCGCGCCAGATTTCCGGGCCGGTACCCTCGAAATGCGCCAGCGGATTATCCGGGTTGGCAAACTGATCGAGAATGATGCCCTTGCCTTCGTCACGCATTTTTTCGGCCACGTCGCGGCACAATTCCATGCCGCCGTCCTTGGGGGTCAACACCAGCTCGGCGCCAAAGGCGCGCATCGTTTGCCGGCGTTCGATGCTCTGGTTTTCCGGCATAACGAGGATCATCCGATAGCCCTTCATCGCAGCCGCCATCGCCAGCGCGATGCCGGTGTTGCCGGACGTCGCCTCGATCAGCGTGTCGCCCGGCTTGATGTCGCCGCGCGCCTCGGCATGGACGATCATCGACAGCGCCGGCCGGTCCTTGACCGAACCGGCCGGGTTGTTGCCTTCGAGCTTGGCGAGGATGACGTTGCCGCATTTTTCGTTTTCGGCGCCGGGGATGCGCGCCAGCCGCACCAGCGGCGTGTTTCCGACAAAATCCTGCAGGGTTTTATACATTGCGCTGTAGCCACTCGATATATTGGGAGACGCCCTCCTCGACCGTGGCCATCGGCGCATCGTAGCCGGCCGCACGCAGTTTGGTCAGGTCGCCCTGCGTGAATGCCTGATACTTGCCCTTCAAGGCTTCGGGGAAGGCGACATACTCCAGCAAACCTTGTGCCCGAAGCTCTTCCAGCGTCAGCGGCGCCTCGTTTTTTGCCCTTCTACAGCCGTTGACCGCAGCCACCGCGACATCGTTGAAGCTTTGTGCCCGGCCGGAGCCAAGGTTGAAAATACCTGATTTCTCCGGATGGTCGAGGAAGAACAGATTGACCTTGGCAACATCGCCGACGAACACGAAGTCGCGCATCTGGCCACCATTCTCGTAACCATGCGAACCTTCGAACAGCTTGACCTTGCCGTCGGCGCGGAATTGGTTGAAGTTGTGGAAAGCGACCGAGGCCATGCGTCCCTTGTGCGTCTCGCGCGGACCGTAAACATTGAAATAGCGAAAGCCGACGATCTGCGACGACGGGTTTTGCACCAACCGCTGGCGCACGATCTGGTCGAACAGGAACTTGGAGTAACCGTAAACGTTGAGCGGCCCTTCGTACTGGCGCTCTTCCTTGAACACGCTGGTGCTACCGTAGGTGGCTGCACTGGAGGCGTAGAGGAACTGCACGTCCTGATCCAGGCACCAGTCGAGCAGGATCATCGAGTAACGGTAGTTGTTCTCCATCATGTAGTGCCCGTCGGTTTCCATGGTGTCGGAACAGGCGCCCTCGTGGAAGATGGCTTCGATTTCGCCATCGAAATGGCCGGCCTGGATGCGGGCGATGAAGTCGTTCTTGTCGAGGTAATCGACGATGTCGCAATCGATCAGATTCCTGAACTTGTCGGCCTTGGTCAGGTTGTCAACGGCGATGATATTGGAGACACCACGCTCGTTGAGTGCCTTGACGATGTTGGAACCGATAAACCCGGCGGCGCCGGTAACGACGATGTACATGGTTTTTCCTTACATGGCGGCCGCGAGTTCTTCGCGGGTAACGACGGCGGTGCCCAGCTTGCCGACGACGATGCCGGCGGCGACGTTGGCGATGCGGATCGCTTCCGCCCAATCGGCACCGGCCGCGAGCACGACGGCGAGCGTGGCGATGACGGTGTCGCCAGCGCCCGAGACATCGAAGACTTCACGGGCCTGGGCCGGCTGGTGATGGATGCCGTCGTCGGCGAACAGGGTCATGCCTTCCTCGCTGCGCGTCACGAGCAAGGCGTCGAGTCCGAGTTCACCGCGCAGTTTCTGCGCCTTGGCGACCAGTTCATCCTCCGATGACCATCGGCCAACCACTTCGCGCAGTTCGGAGCGATTCGGCGTGATGACGGTTGCCCCCGCGTATTTACCCCATTCATCGCCTTTGGGGTCGACCAGCACCGGTTTGTCGTAGGAGCGCGCGATACGGATCATCTCAGAAATATGCGTCAACCCGCCCTTGCCATAGTCCGAAAGGATGATGACATCGGCCTGGACGACACGGCTCTCGAAATCGGCCAGCTTGGCCTGCAGGATTTCATGCGAAGGCGGCGTCTCGAAATCGATGCGCAATAGTTGCTGCTGACGGCCGATGACACGCAGCTTGACGATGGTATCGATGTTGCGGTCGACATGCAGGCTGGCATCGATTTGTCCTTCTCCGAGCAAGCGGCCTAGCGTTCGCCCCGCCTCGTCGTCGCCCACCACCGAAAGCAAGGCCGATACGGCGCCAAGCGATGCGGCATTGCGTGCGACGTTGGCGGCACCGCCAAGACGCTCTTCCTGCCGTTCGACCTTGACAACGGGCACCGGCGCCTCCGGCGAGATCCTGCTCACCTCGCCAAACCAGTAGCGGTCGAGCATGACGTCGCCGACCACCAACAGGCGCACATTCCTGACTTTTTCCAGCATGCGTTCAGCGCCCGATGGCGAAGTATTCGATACCGAGACCGCGCACCAGTTTCGGATCGTAGAGATTGCGCCCGTCGAAGATCACCGGGTTCTTGAGGGTCTTCTTGATGTCGTCGAAATCCGGACTGCGGAACTCCTTCCACTCGGTGGCAATAACCAGTGCATCGGCATCCTTGAGCGCACCCATCGGATTCTCCGCGTATTTGAGGCGCGCCTCATCACCGAAGATACGTTGCGTCTCGTGCATGGCAACCGGATCGTAGGCCGTTACCGTGGCCCCTGCCGCGAAAAGATCCTTGATCAACTCGCGACTGGGTGCATCGCGCATGTCGTCGGTGTTCGGCTTGAATGACAGCCCCCAGAGCGCAAAGTGCCTGCCCTTGAGATCGCCGAAGCGAGCCTTGATCTTGTTGCTCAGGACATGTTTTTGCAGGTCGTTGGCTTCTTCGACGGCCGTCAGCACCTTGAGTGTGATATTGGCGTCATCGGCAGCCGTCTTGATCAGCGCCTTGACATCCTTGGGGAAGCAGGAGCCGCCATAGCCGCAGCCGGGGTAGAGGAAGTGGTAACCGATACGCGGGTCTGAACCGATGCCCTGGCGCACCATCTCGATGTCGGCCCCGAGCACTTCCGCCAGATTGGCCAGTTCGTTCATGAAACTGATGCGGGTCGCCAGCATGGCGTTGGCGGCATATTTGGTCAGTTCGGCACTCTTGACATCGGTCACGATGAGCCGCTCGTGGTTGCGCTGGAACGGCGCATAAAGCGCGCGCATCAGATGAATGGCCTGCTCGTCCTCGGCACCGACGACGATGCGGTCGGGGCGCATGAAGTCCTCGACGGCAGCCCCTTCCTTGAGGAATTCCGGGTTGGAAACGACGCTGTACGGCGTGTCGACCGCACGCTTCGCCAGTTCTTCGGCAACGGCGGCCTTGACCTTGGCGGCAGTGCCGACCGGCACCGTGCTCTTGTCGACGATGACCTTGTAGTCCGTCATCAGGCGCCCGATGTTGCGGGCAGCGGCCAATACATACTGGAGATCGGCGGAGCCGTCTTCGTCAGGCGGGGTACCGACGGCGATGAACTGGATGGTGCCGTGCTTGACGGCGCGTTCGATATCGGTGGTGAAATGCAGCCGACCGGCGGCGACATTACGCCGTACCATTTCCTGCAGGCCGGGTTCGTAAATGGGAATGCCGCCGTCTTCGAGAATCTTGATCTTGGCGGGATCGACGTCCAGACAAAGGACGTCGTTACCCACTTCCGCCAGACAGGTGCCGCTGACCAGCCCAACATAGCCGGTACCAACCACGGTGATCTTCATGAATAGTTCCTACAAGGTTTGATCGAATTCTTCGCTGCGGCGCGGCGGATAGGATTCCCATCCACCACAGGCCGGGCAACGCCAATAGAACTGGCGCGCCTTGAAACCGCAATTATCGCACCGATAACGTGACAGCCGTTTTGTGTAACCCTGGATGATGGTCTTGGCGAGTTCCACGTCCGGCCGGATTTCCGGCGCAGCCAGCGGCAGGCGGGCACTCATCAGTTTTTCCAGCCCGAGCAGCGTCGGGTTTCGCGCCAGCTCGTCGCGCACCAGGCGATAAGCAGCCTCGTTGCCCTCGGCTTCGAGAATCTGCTGGTACACGACATCGAGCAGGTCGAGCGATGGATAACGCTCGAGATAGCCGCGCAGAAGCGCCGTTCCCTCATCACGCCGGGACATCTTGCGATAGGTCTCCAGCAGGCGCTGGGCGACCAGCGCCAGATAGGTCGGATCCTGTTGCTCGATCCGCTGCCAGGCGTCTATCGCACCGGACAAATTGCCTTCCTGTAACAGCAGGTCGCCCTGAAGCAGGCTGGCCCGCACACATTTGCGGTTCTGCTCCATGGCTGAAGCCAGATAGCCACGGGCACTTTCAGGGCGCGAGCGCATGATTTCACCGGCCGCCAGTTCGCAGTAGAACTCGGCGACCTGCTGCTGCGTGGCGACGTCCGGCATCTCGCGCGCAAGATCGATAGCCTTCTGCCACTCTTTCTCGACCTGATAAATTTCCAGCAGATTACGCTTGGCTTCGTCTTCGAAGGCGGTACCCACCAGCTTGTTGAAGATTTCCTCGGCACGGTCGAGCAGGCCGGATTTCAGAAAATCCTGCCCCAGTTCCGATAAGGCGTGCAGGCGCACGTCATCGTCCAGATCGGGACGGTCGATGAGATTCTGGTGCATGCGGATGGCGCGTTCGGTCTCGCCACGCCGGCGAAAGAGATTGCCAAGCGCGAAATGCAGCTCGACGGTCTGCGAATCAACCTTCGCCACTTCGAGAAAGGAGTCGATGGCCTTGTCCGGCTGTTCGTTGAGCAGGAAGTTGAGGCCCTGAAAATAGGAACGCGGCAAGGCACGCGATTCGTGCACCACTTGCCGCATGTCAACACGCGCCGCAGCCCAGCCCAGCGCGAAAAACAGCGGTATAAGCAGCAGTTGCCAGTAATCGAAGAGATCGCTCATGCCAGTGGCGGAGGCAATTCAGGCGCCGACTCTGCCGGCGATTTGACAGTCAGGCGCTTGAGGCGGGAAATTTCGCGGCGCTGACGATAGATCACACCCATCACCGACAAGACACCGAGAACAGCACCGCCAGCAAAAAAAGCCAGCAGGACAATGACCAGCGGCGCTTCCCAGACGTAATCAAGTACGAAACGCAACATCGTCGGCTGCGTATTGCGCACGGCGAACAGCAGCAGGAACGAAAAGATGATGAGCCGTACGGCCCAGGTCAGTGCAGTCATGACATAAAAGAAAAAGGGGCAGTGAATTTCACTGCCCCAGAATCTACCACAATGCGCCCGAACCGGCGTCAGATCGACTGGTCGACCCGTTCGCGCAGTTCCTTGCCTGCCTTGAAGTGGGGAACCCACTTGGACGGCACACTGACCTTTTCCCCCGATTTGGGGTTACGGCCGGTGCGCGGCGGCCGGTAGTTGAGCGCAAAGCTGCCGAATCCGCGAATCTCGATACGATCCCCGCGCACCAGCGCTTCGGACATCGCATCGAGAATCATCTTGACGGCGAAATCAGCATCTTTCGCCACCAGTTGGGGAAAACGCTCCGCCAACCGGGCGATGAGCTCGGACTTGGTCATGCTTGTGCCTTATCAGCCTTGCTGGTTGAGTTTGGCCTTCAGCAGGGCGCCCAGATTGGTCGTACCGGAGGCGGCGGCGGAAGATTCAGCGGAAAGCTTCTGCATCGCTTCGTGCTGCTCGGCACTGTCCTTGGCCTTGATCGACAGGTTGATGCCACGGGTCTTGCGATCGACGTTGATGATCATCGCTTCAATCACGTCGCCCACCTTGAGG
>JAEUOH010000068.1 GCA_016790845.1 Dechloromonas sp. | reverse complement strand
GCCGTTCGCCCTGGCCCATACGCCTGTGGCACAGGCGCAGACCTTGCCGGCGCAGTTGCTTCTGAACGCCGCAAGCTGGGCTTTCCAGAAAATGATGGAAGAGGCCGGCAAGCCCGCCGACCCTTACGCCGTCGGCAGCAGCTTCGATGGTCGTACCGATTATTCCCAGCCCTACGGCAGCGCCGGGGCGTCAGGCGGTCAGTTGATGCCGGTGAACCCCAGCTACGTGCCAAGCACCTCGACCACCGGCTCCTTCGACGCCGGCAACGCATACCAGACCAGTCGCTAGGCCGGTTCAGCGATCACCGAGCGGCATTGCCGTGCGGTCGACCACCTTGCGCAGCACAAAACTGGTATGCACGCCGGTCACGCCGGGAATGCGCGTGATCTTGTTGAGCAGCAGGTGCTGGTAGGCGTCCATGTCGGCGATCACCACCTTGAGCTGGTAATCCGACTGCTGGCCGGTGATCAGCAGGCATTCCAGTACTTCCGGGATGTCGGCGATGGCGCTTTCGAGGTTGGCGAAGCGCTCTGGCGTGTGCTGATCCATGGAAATGCCGATCAGCGCCATCAGCGACAGCCCGAGCTTTTTGGCGTCGAGCAGCGCGCGATAGCCGACGATCAGGCCGGATTCCTCCAGCGTGCGCACCCGGCGCAGGCAGGGCGAGGGAGAGAGGCCGATGCGCTCGGCCAGCTCCTGGTTGCTGATGCGCCCCTCCTGCTGCAAGACGGCGAGAATCTGGCGGTCGTAGCGGTCAAGTTCCATAAATTGCTCGATTCATTCAAAAATTAAAATAATCTGCCAAACATGGTAGCAATCAACCCATAAAACGCAAGCACCTGCCGGCGCCTTTTCCTTAAAATTTCGTCCATCGAATCTTGTTTCAAGGAAATGCACCATGATCTCCAAGCCCGCCGCCAAGTACCCTGGTTTTGCCCCTGTAAACCTCGTCGACCGCAACTGGCCCAATCGCGTCATCGACAAGGCGCCGATCTGGATGAGCACCGACCTGCGCGACGGCAACCAGGCGCTTTTCGAGCCGATGAACGGCGAGAAGAAGATGCGCATGTTCAAGGCGCTCTGCGAAATCGGCTTCAAGGAAATCGAAGTCGCTTTCCCGTCGGCCTCACAGACCGAATTCGATTTCGTGCGCGAGTTGATTGAAGGCGGCCACATTCCCGCCGACGTGAGCATCGAGGTGCTCACCCAGGCGCGCGAGCACCTTATTCGCCGCACCTTCGAGTCGCTCAAGGGAGCGAAGAAAGCGATCGTGCACGTCTATAACGCCACCAGCCCGAGCTTCCGCGAAACAGTCTTCAACATGAGCAAGGCCGAGGTCGTGGCGATGGCCACCGACGCCGTGCGCCTCATTCGCAGCCTCGCCGACGAGATGCCGGAAACCGAGATCACCCTCGAATACAGCCCGGAGCTTTTCACCGCCACCGAGCTCGATTTCGCCAAGGAAGTCTGCGACGCGGTCACCGCCACCTGGGGCGCGACGCCCGAGCGCAAGGTCATCCTCAATCTCCCGACCACAGTCGAGATCGCCACGCCCAACATCTACGCCGACCAGATCGAGTGGATGCACAAGCACCTCGCACGCCGCGACAGCGTCCTCATCAGCCTCCACCCGCACAACGACCGCGGCACCGCCGTCGCCGCCGCCGAAATGGGCCTCATGGCCGGCGCCGACCGCGTCGAGGGCTGCCTTTTCGGCAACGGCGAGCGTACTGGCAACGTCGACCTCGTCACCGTCGCCCTCAACATGTATACGCAGGGTGTTGATCCGCAGCTCGACTTCTCCGACATCAACGCCGTCGCCCGCACTTTCGAACACTGCACCCAGCTCCCGATCCACCCACGCCACCC
>JAEUOH010000177.1 GCA_016790845.1 Dechloromonas sp. | reverse complement strand
GGCGGCCAGAAGGCATTGGACGATTTCTACGCCAACTACAACGTCGTCTCCTTCGCCGGCGGCAACACCGGTACCCAGATGGGCGGCTGGTGGCGCAAGGAAGTGAAGACCCTGGCTGACCTCAAGGGCGTCAAGATGCGTATCGCCGGCCTAGGCGGCACCGTCTTCAACGAACTCGGCGTGGTCCCGCAGCAGATCGCCGGTGGCGACATCTACCCGGCGCTGGAAAAGGGCACCATCGACGCCGCCGAGTGGGTTGGCCCCTACGACGACGAGAAGCTCGGCTTCTTCAAGGTTGCCAAGAACTACTACTACCCGGGTTGGTGGGAGCCGGGCCCGGTGATCCACTTCTTCGTCAACAAAAAGGAATGGGAGAAGCTGCCCAAGGAGTATCAGGAAGCATTCCAGGCGGCAGCCTATGAAGCCAACGTGACGATGATGGCCGAATACGATCACAAGAATCCGCCGGCCTTGTCGCGACTGCTGCAGCAGGGCGTCAAGTTGCAAGCCTATCCCAAGGACATCATGGAAGCAGCCTTCAAGGCCGCGCAGCAGCTTTATGCGGACGAATCGGCCAAGAATCCGGCCTTCAAGACCATCTTTACGGAATTCGACAAGTATCGGAAAACGCAGAATGCTTGGTTCAGCGTCGCCGAATATCGAATGGATGGCTTCAATCAGCTACATAATTTCTAGACCAGCCTGTTGCGGTCGACGACAAAAAACCCGCGATTTTCGCGGGTTTTTTGTTTTTTATGCAGTCGGGAATCAGCTTTCCAGCAGGCTGCGCAACATCCACGCATTCTTCTCGTGAATCTGCATGCGCTGGGTCAGCAGGTCGGCGGTCGGCTCGTCACCGGCCTTGTCGACGATCGGGAAGATGCTGCGTGCGGTCTTGGTCACCGCTTCCTGGCCGGCAACCAGCTGCTTGATCATCTCGGTGGCGCTCGGCGAGCCTTCGCTTTCCTTGATCACCGTCAGCTTGGCGAATTCGCTGAAGGAGCCTGGGGCGACGACGCCCAGCGCGCGGATACGCTCGGCGATCATGTCCAGCGCGTTCCACAATTCGGTGTATTGCTCCATGAACATCACGTGCAGGGTGTTGAACATCGGCCCAGTCACGTTCCAGTGGAAGTTGTGCGTCTTCAGATAAAGGGTGAATGAGTCGGCGAGCAGATGGGAAAGTCCGTCAGCGATTTTTTCGCGATCCTTCTTGGTAATGCCGATATCCATGATGTGATCCTTCGAGGTTGGCGTTGAAAGGCAGTATGGCTGCATTCTGGACGCATGCGGTTCTTTTTTCAAATTGGATGCGTGTATCGCTGTAATTGAGCCAGCCTATGCCGCAATGAAAAACGGGGCCGAAGCCCCGTCCATGATCGCGCAAGCGATAGCGACTATTTGTCGTTTTGCTGTAATTGCTTGAGCAGTTCGGCACTGGGGTCTTTTTGCTCACTACTCCCACTGCCACTGTCCTGTTGTTGCATCAGCGTGCCGAGATCGACCGGCTCGCTTTGCTCCATCTTGGCCCGTGCTTCGGGGTCGCCATAGCTGACGATATTGGGGAAGATGATGATCAGCGCGACCATGATGATCTGGATGCAGACAAAGGGAATGGCACCCCAGTAGATGTCTGTCGTCTTGACCGAGGCCGGGGCCACCGAGCGCAGGTAGAATAGCGCGAAGCCGAACGGCGGGTGCATGAACGAAGTTTGCATGTTGACCGCGAGCAGCACGCCGAACCAGACCAGGTCGATGCCCAGTTTGTCCGCCACCGGTGCCAGTAGCGGCACGATGATGAACGACAGTTCGAAGAAGTCGAGGAAGAAGGCGAGCACGAAGACCAGGATATTGACCACGATCAGGAAGCCGGCCTGGCCACCGGGCAGACCAAGCAGCAGGTGCTCGACCCAGAGATCGCCATTCACCGCACGGAAGACGAGGCCGAACACGGTCGAGCCGACCAGGATGAAGACCACGAAGGACGAAAGCTTGCCGGTGGTTTCCATGGCCTGCTTGAGCAGCTTCATGGTGATACGCTTGCGGGCCAGGGCCAGGACCAGCGCGCCGGTGGCGCCCATGGCGCCGCCTTCAGTCGGCGTCGCGATGCCGAGGAAGATGGTGCCGAGCACCAGGAAGATCAGCACCAGCGGCGGCACCAGCGTGGTCAGCACGCGCAGCATCAGCTTCAGGCCGCGCAGCGTGCGGGCTTCCGGCGGCAGGGCTGGCGCGGCGTTGGGCTTGATGATGCTGAGAATGACGACATAGCCGACATAGAGGCCAGTCAGGACGAGACCCGGAAGCATCGCGCCTTCGTACATGTCGCCCACCGACCTGCCAAGCTGGTCGGCCATGATGATGAGAACGAGCGACGGTGGGATGATCTGTGCCAGCGTGCCGGAGGCGGCGATAACGCCCGAGGCCAGGCGTTTGTCGTAGCCGTAGCGCAACATGATCGGCAGTGAGATCAGACCCATCGAGATCACCGAAGCGGCTACCACGCCGGTCGTTGCTGCGAGCAGGGCGCCGACGAAGATGACCGCAAGGGCGAGGCCGCCTCGCATCGGGCCAAACAACTGGCCAATAGTGTCGAGCAGGTCCTCGGCCATGCCGGATCGCTCCAGTATCAAGCCCATGAATGTGAAGAAGGGAATGGCCAGTAGCGTATCGTTGGCCATGATGCCGAATATGCGTTCTGGCAGTGCCTGGAAGATGGCCGGCTGCAGCAGGCCGAGTTCCATGCCGATGAGACCGAACACGATGCCGTTGGCGGCCAGCGCGAAGGCGACCGGGTAGCCGAACAACAGGAACAGTACGAGGGCGCCGAACATCAGCGGCGCCATGTTGGCAATCATGAATTCGGCCATTATTTGGCCTCCTGTGCTTTGGCGGCGGCAATTGCGGCAGCCAGTTCTTCTTCCGCTGTCGGCGTGTGTCCCTTGGCATTGGGGTCGTCGATCCGGCCCTGCAGGAAGGCGATGCGCTTGATCAGTTCGGAAATGCCTTGCGCCGCGAGCAGCGTGAAGCCGATCGGCAAGAGAATCTTGACCGGCCAGCGCAGCAAGCCGCCGGCATTGGCCGACATTTCACTGATCCTGATCGACTCGGCGATCAGCGGCAGCGACAGCCACAGGACGAGAACGACCATGGGCAGCAGGAAAAACAGTGTGCCGATAATGTCGATCACCGCCAGTCCGCGTGGCGAGAGCTTGCCCGAGAGCACGTCGATGCGTACGTGCTCGTTCTTGCGTAGCGTGTAAGGTGAGCACAGCAGAAAGATGGCCGCAAACAGGTACCACTGGATTTCCAGCAGGCCGTTCGAACTGTAGTTGATGGTGAATCGCACGACGGCATTCCCGGCGCTGACAATGGTCATCACCAGCACCAGCCAGAATGCGCCTTTGGCGATACGTTCGTTGAACCAGTCGATCAGCTGCGAGAGCTTGAGCAGAAGGGTCACGAAAATTCCTCCTCGGTTGATAAAATGCCCGGCTTCTGAGCGTGTCCGGGGTCAATGAAAACTCTACCCGGCCAAATTTACAGCGAAGGGCACAGGTCGACCATGGTGGAAATCCCTACAAGCCGGACTACGCGCATCTGTCTGGTGCGTCACGGCGAAACCGAGTGGAATGCCGAGCGCCGCATCCAGGGGCAGATCGACATCGGGCTCAATGAAACCGGCCGGCGCCAGGCGGCAGCGGCCGGGCGCTGGTTGCGGACGGCCGGCATCGTTGCGCTCTACAGCAGCGACCTCAAACGCGCCTGGGTCACCGCGCAGACCATTGGCGAGGCGCTGGCCCTGGTGCCAGAGGCGGTGCCGCAAATGCGCGAACGCCGGTACGGGATTTTCGAAGGGCTGACCTACGCCGAAGCGCAAGCGCGCCACCCGGACGGCTACGCCGCCTTCGAAGGGCGCAACGCCGCTTACGACTTCGAGAACGGCGAAAGTCTGCGCGACATGTATGCCCGGGTGACTGGCAAGTTGAGGGAACTGGCTGCAGCGCACAACGGACAGAATATCGCCGTCGTGCTGCACGGCGGGGTGCTCGACATCATCAATCGCTTCGTGCGCGGCAACCCGCTGGAGGCGCCGCGCGATTTTCTGATTCCGAACGCCGGCCTGAACTGGATTGCCACGGTCGACGGTGCCTGGCGTATTGAAACCTGGGGCGAAACCGCACACCTCGAACCCGGCGCCCTCGACGAGTTGCCTTCGTGATAAAATTCTCGCCCTTTTCAATGGCTTGAGGCATCCCCAAATGTTTTCCGCGAAAGACACCCTGGCAAAAGTCGACCCTGAACTCTGGCAGGCCGTTACGGCCGAAAACCAGCGTCAGGAAGACCATATCGAACTGATCGCGTCCGAAAACTACGTGAGCAAGGCCGTGATGGAGGCGCAAGGCTCCCAACTGACCAACAAGTACGCCGAGGGATATCCCGGCAAGCGTTACTACGGCGGTTGTGAATACGTCGATGTTGCCGAGCAGTTGGCCATCGACCGCCTCAAGAAACTCTTTGGTGCCGAAGCTGCCAACGTCCAGCCGAACTCCGGCTCGCAAGCCAACCAGGCTGTGCTGATGGCCTTCTGCAAGCCGGGCGACACCATCATGGGCATGAGCCTGGCCGAAGGCGGCCACCTGACCCATGGTATGGCGCTCAACATGTCCGGCAAGTGGTTCAACGTCGTGTCCTACGGCCTCGACGAAAAGGAAGAGATCGATTACGACAAGATGGAAGCGCTGGCCCGCGAACACAAGCCCCGCCTGATCATCGCCGGCGCCTCGGCCTATTCGCTGCGCATCAATTTCGAGCGCTTCGCCAAGGTCGCCAAGGAAGTCGGCGCCATCTTCATGGTCGATATGGCGCACTACGCCGGTCTCGTTGCCGCCGGTTTCTACCCGAATCCGGTTCCCTTCGCCGACGTTGTCACCTCGACTACGCACAAGACCCTGCGCGGCCCGCGCGGCGGTATCGTGCTGATGAAAGCCGAGCATGAAAAGGCGATCAACTCCGCCATTTTCCCCGGCCTGCAGGGTGGCCCGCTGATGCATGTCATCGCTGCCAAGGCCGTCGCCTTCAAGGAAGCGGCGAAGCCAGAGTTCCGCAACTACCAGGAGCAGGTCATTGCCAACGCCCGCGTCATGGCCCGCGTGCTGGCCGAAGAACGTGGCCTGCGTGTGGTTTCCGGCCGCACCGAGAGCCACGTCTTCCTGCTTGATCTGCGTGCCAAGAACATCACCGGCAAGGATGCCGAGGCCGCGCTGGGCCGTGCCCACATCACGGTAAACAAGAACGGCATCCCGAACGATCCGCAGAAGCCCTTCGTCACCTCCGGCATCCGCATCGGTTCGCCGGCCATGACGACGCGTGGTTTCACCGAAATTGAGGCCGAGACGGTCGCCCATCTCGTCGCCGATGTACTCGATGCGCCGAACGACGAAGCCGTGGCCGCCAAGGTGCGCGCCAAGGTTTCCGAACTGTGCAAGAAGTTCCCGGTTTACAGCGCCTAAATGAAATGCCCTTTCTGCGGCCATGACGAAACCGCGGTCGTCGATACGCGTCTGAGCGACGAGGGCGACATCGTTCGTCGCCGCAGAAAGTGCAATGCCTGCGACAAGCGCTTTACCACCTATGAGCGGGCGGAGATCCAGTTGCCGCAGGTGGTCAAGAAGAACGGTCTGCGCACCGAGTTCAGCCGAGACAAACTGCGTGCCAGTCTCGAACTGGCCCTGCGCAAGCGGCCGGTATCGATGGAGTCGGTCGATGCTGCAGTCGCTGATATCGAGGAACGGCTATTGACGGCCGGCGAGCGCGAGGTAAGCACGCAGCAGCTCGGCGAACTGGTCATGCGCGAGCTGAAGAAGCTCGACAAGGTGGCCTACATCCGTTTCGCTTCGGTCTATCGCAATTTCGAGGATGTCGATGCGTTCTCGAAGGCGATCCGCGAAGTCTCGCCAACGCCACGGAAAAAATGACCTTTTCCGCCGTCGACCACGGCATGATGGCACGTGCCCTGCAACTGGCGGAGCGTGGCTTGTGGACGACGTCACCCAATCCGCGCGTCGGCTGTGTGCTGGTGCGCGAAGGCGAGATTGTCGCCGAGGGCTGGCACGAGCGGGCCGGCGAGCCACATGCCGAAGTGCATGCCCTGCGTGCTGCCGGCGAACTGGCGCGTGGTGCCACGGCCTATGTGACGCTGGAGCCGTGCAGTCATCATGGCCGGACGCCGCCTTGCGCCGAGGCACTGATCGGCGCCGGGGTTTCCCGCGTGGTGGCGGCGATGCGCGATCCCAATCCGCTGGTCGCCGGCAATGGTCTGGCCATGCTGCAGGCGGCAGGCATCGAAACGGCCTGCGGCCTGCTGGAAAACGAGGCGCGCGAACTGAACATCGGCTTTGTCGCGCGCATGACCCGCGGTCGCCCGTGGCTGCGTTTGAAGGCTGCGGCCAGTCTCGACGGCAAAACCGCGTTGAACAATGGCGTCAGCCAGTGGATCACCGGCCTTGAGGCGCGGCGCGATGGCCATCGCTGGCGGGCGCGGGCCTGCGCCATTCTGACTGGCATCGGCACGGTGCGAGACGACGATCCGCAGCTCTCGGTACGCGAAGTCGACACGCCGCGCCAGCCGCTGCGGGTTGTGGTGGATAGCAAACTGGAAATTCCATTGACCGCGAAGATTCTGCGTGGCGGGCCGGTTCTGGTGGCTGCTGCGGTCGACGACGAAAAAAGGGCGAATTCGCTGCGCGCGACCGGTGCCGAGGTGGTGGTGCTTCCCAATCCCCATGGCAAGGTCGAACTAAGCGGCTTGCTGGAGGAGCTCGGTCGCCGCGGCATCAACGAGGTGCACGTTGAAGCTGGCTTCAAGCTGAACGGTTCGCTGCTGCGTGAGGGCCTGGTGGACGAACTGCTGCTTTACCTTGCACCGTGCCTGATTGGTCACGACGCCAGCGGCCTGTTCAATCTGCCGGAACTTGCTAGCCTGGACGGCAAACACCGCCTCCAGGTTCGCGATCTGCGGCAGATCGGCGAAGATATTCGCCTGATCGCGCGTCTCCGGTAGGGCCGCAGACCGTACAGCCGGCGTCCTTGCGGAATTTCACGGTACGCCATTCCATTTCCAGCGCATCGAGTAGCAAAAGGCGGCCGCTCAGGCTTTCGCCGATGCCGGCGGCCAGCTTGAGTGCCTCGGCGGCCTGCATGGTGCCGATGATGCCGGTCAGTGGCGCAAAGACGCCCATCACCGCACAGCGGACTTCCTCGACGTCCTCGCCTTCGGGAAACAGGCAGTGGTAGCACGGCGCGTCGTCGCGGGAGAGGTCGTAGACACTGATCTGGCCATCGAAGCGGATGGCGGCGCCGGATACCAGCGGCTTCCGGTGATGCACGCAGGCACGGTTGATGGCGTGCCGCGTCGCGAAGTTGTCGGTGCAATCGAGCACGATGTCGGCCGTGGCGACCAGAGCGTCCAGTGCTCCACCAGAAAGGCGTTGCCGCAAGGGAACGATCGCGATTTCCGGGTTGATCGCGGCCAGCGCCTGGGATCCCGATTCCGCCTTGGCCATGCCGACGCGGGCCTGGGTATGGAGGATTTGCCGCTGTAGATTGGTGAAATCGACTGTGTCGTCGTCTACCAGCGTGATCTTGCCAATGCCGGCCGAGGCCAGGTAGAGCGCCGCTGGCGAGCCGAGGCCGCCGGCGCCGACAATCAGCGCATGTGTGGCGAGGATGCGTTCCTGACCTTCGATCCCCAGTGCATCCAGCAGAATGTGGCGGCTGTAGCGGAGAAGCTGCTCATCCGTCACTTGTACTCGCGCCACTCCGGCGGGGTGTCGTCGTGGTCGCCGTGCGGGTGGTGTTCCCAGGCCTTGACGTATGCCTCTGAAGCCGAACGCTTCAGGCGTTTCTCGGGGGCACCCATGTTGTGGAGTTGGGTGTCCTCGACATAGTAGATCAGCGCCCTGGTCAACTTGGTCAGCAGCGTGTTGTCGAGGTGGTAGCCCTTGTCGACCAGATGTTCGTCGAGTTCCCGCAGGGTGTGCTGTGAAAGTTCGTAGGCAACGCCGAGCGAGCGTTTTTCGTGTTTCGGCTCGACGTCGATTTCTTCCAGGCGCTTGAGGTCGTCCGCCGCCTCGGGAACCTGGCCGGGCGGGAATTTCGAAAACAGGATCTCGCGTTTCTTCTTGAGGTCTCCAGTGTTCATCATTCCTCCCGGCGAATGGACTATTGGCTCTTATTCTGCATGATCTTCAAGCCCTTGAGAAGGTTCAGCGCCTGCTGGAACTGATGGTCCTTCGGGCTTGCGTATTCGAGGCGCTCGATCGGCTCATCGTCGCCGTCTTCCTTGCCGCCCTTGTCCTTGCTGGGCTTGGTAGCTGGCTTGGCTTGCGGTTTCGGTGCCTCCTTGGCCGCTTCCTTCTCGCGGTCGTTCATCAGATGGCGGTCGAGATCGGCCTCGCGTATGCGGGCGCCGCTACCATTGCCATTTGGTGTTTCCTCGACGACGATGTCCGGCACGATGCCCTTGGCCTGGATCGAACGGCCGTCCGGGGTGTAGTAACGGGCGGTCGTCAGTTTGATCGCCGAGTTGCCGGGAAGCGGAATCACCGACTGAACCGATCCCTTGCCAAAACTCTGGGTGCCGAGAATGACGGCGCGCTTGTAATCCTGCAGGGCGCCGGCAACGATCTCCGAAGCGGAGGCCGAGCCGCTGTTGATCAGTACGACCATCGGCACCTTCTTGGCTTCAACCGGGATGCTCTTCAACGGGTCCTCGCGGGTGCCGCGCAGATAGTCTTGCGGGCGGGCAAGAAACTCCTGCTTGGCGTCGCCCGTGCGGCCATCGGTCGAGACGATCTTGACCTCCGGCGGCAGGAAGGCTGCGGAAACGCCGATGGCACTATTGAGCAGGCCACCCGGATCGTTGCGCAGGTCAAGCACCAGCCCCTGCAGCGGACCCTGCTTGTAGAGCGAATTCAGCGCCTTGGCCAGATCGGCAACGGTATTTTCCTGGAACTGCGTGATACGCACCCAACCATAACCGGGTTCGATCAACTTGGATTTGACGCTCTGAACCTTGATGACCTCACGTACCAGCGTCACTTCGATCGGCTTGGTTTCGCCCTTGCGGATGATCGACAGCTTGATCGAAGTCTTCGGCTTGCCGCGCATCTTCTTGACCGCTTCGCTGAGCGTGAGGCCCTTGACCAAGGTGTCGTCAAGCTTGAAGATCAGGTCGCCCGACTTGATGCCGGCGCGATAGGCCGGGGTGTCCTCGATCGGCGAGACCACTTTCACCAAGCCGTCCTCCATGCCGACTTCGATGCCGAGGCCGCCGAATTCGCCCTGCGTCCCAACCTGCAGATCCTTGAAGGCGTCGGCATCGAGATAGGCGGAGTGCGGGTCGAGATTGGACAGCATGCCGGAAATGGCATTGTTGATCATGGTCTTGTCTTCCACCGGTTCGACGTAACCCTGTTTGATGGCGCTGTAGACCTCGGCAAAGGTGCGCAACTCGTCAATGGGCAGGCCGGCCTTGGTGTCCTTCTCGGCGAGCGCCGGGACGTGAAGGCTGATCAATGCACCGGCGACGAAGCCGCCAATTACCAAACTGATAGTTTTCGCTTTGCTCATTTCAGACTTGCCCATTTCATCGGGTCGATCGGTTGCCCCTGGTGGCGGATTTCGAAGTATAAACCGGATTCCGGATTGCCTCCGCTGTTGCCAACGGTGGCAAGAACTTCACCGCCTTTTACCGCTTGCCCGACCTGTTTAAGCAGTGAATCGTTGTTGCCGTAAATCGAAAGATACGCATCGCCGTGGTCGACGATCAAAAGGTTGCCAAAACCGCGCATCCATTCGGCGAAAACCACACGCCCGCCGGCCACCGCCTTGACATCGCTACCTGCGCCGGCCTTGATGAACAGCCCGCGCCAGGTGCCGCCGCCGTCGCGCGGCGTGCCGAATTGCCCGGCAATGGTGCCCCGTACCGGCAGGCGCATGCTGCCCTTATGGCGCGCGAAGCTGCCGTCGCTGGCGACCGGTTCATAACGGTTTTCCGCTTCGACAGGTTTTGTGCGCGTCGGTTCGCTGACTGGCGGAGGCGGTGGTGCCGGTCGCGGCGCCTCCTTCTCGTCATCGACCGGACGCGGCTTGGATTTCTCGCGCTCCTTCTCCTTGAGCCGGGCCGCCTCGGCCAGGCGAGCGGCCTCGGCGGCGCGCGCCGCTTCCGCCGCACGAGCAGCTTCTGCAGCGCGGGCGGCCTGCGCGGCCTGGGCCGCGAGTATCTTGGACAGGCGGTCGATCAGTTCAGTCAGGCGCTTTTCATTTTGCTGGAGGTTGCCGATTTCCTTGCGCTGGGCGCTGACCTTGTCCGATACTTGGACATAAAGCGCCTTACGCTCATCGCGCTGTTTCTGAAGTTCGCCATGCTGCTGCTGCTGCTGAGACTCGATGTCCTTGAGCTTTTCCGCGCGTTCCTCGGCGTCAGACGCTAAGGCTTTCTTCTTGTCCAGCGTGGCGTTGATCTCGACCATCAATTCGGCACGGGTTCGTGCGATAGCGGAAAAGTAGTACAAATCGCGCGCCATCTGATTCGGATCGTCGCCGTTGAGCAGCAGTTGCATCGAATCCGGCGTGCCCCGCAGATACTGCTTGTACAGCAACTTTTCGAGTTGGGCTTGCTGGTGGCCGAGCGTGGTGGCGAGTTCCCTGCTTTGCTGTTCCAGGTTTTGCAACTCTTTTTGCAATTGACTGCGCTGTTCGCCCAGTTCGTGCAGTTCGCGCTGCAGGCGGGAGATTTGTCGCTCGGATTCGCGCAGGCGGTCACCGGCATCGGATTTGCTTCCTTCGCTGGCGCTCAGTTCCTTGCGCAGGCTTTCGATGCGGCTACGGAGTTCGCCAAGATCGGCCTGCTTTTCTGCAATTTCAGGTGAGGCTGCCGCCTTGTTTTTGGCGCTTTGCGGGGCAGCCAATGACGGCCAGAGAAGCAGCGCGGCGACAATCGCCGCAGTCAATGGTCTGCTCGCGCCCCGAGTTTTGTAGCCTGGCTCGTTCGACGATGCTCTCTGTTGCCTTGGTGCCCTTGCCACCCATTATTCTCCAGCCGGCAAAGCGATAATTAACTGCCGCATTCCGATTTGACAGCGATTAAGGTCTGCGAAACGCAAACCATTATTTTATAATGTTCCATTCGCCAATATTGAGGTTTTATCTTGGAACAGCCCACCTTCAACCTGATCGACAAGCAGGAGCATATCGAAATGGCCGCGCGTGCGCTCAAGGCCATCGCGCATCCGCTACGTCTCAAGATTCTCTGTGTAGTGGGCGATCAGGAGGCCTGCGTGCAGGAGATCGTCGACGCCGTCGGTACTTCGCAGAGTAATATTTCCCAGCATTTGGCCATTCTTCGTGAAAAAGGCGTCCTGTTGACGCGCAAGGATGCCAATCGCGTTTTTTACCGGGTGGGTGATCAGCGCACCCTGCAGCTCGTTGGCATGATGCGCGAAGTGTTTTGCGGCGTGGAGGGTAGTTAAGTGCCGATGGAATTCATCAACCAGAATATCTTGCTGATCGCTGTCGTCGTCGTCAGTGGGCTTGGCCTGCTCTGGCCCTTGGTCATGGGAGGCGCGAAGAACGAAGTTTCGCCGGCCCAGGCTACATTGCTGATCAATCGCGAAGACGCGCATGTCATCGATGTGCGCGAAGTCGACGAATTTGCCGCCGGCCATCTCCCGGAAGCCAGGAACGTCCCGTTGGCCAAGCTGGCAGACCGCATCAGCGAAATCGAAAAATTCAAGGATAAGCCGGTAATCGTCTGCTGCGCTTCGGGCATGCGTTCCGCCAAGGCTTCCGGCGAGCTCGGAAAGCTTGGCTTTGCCAAGGTGCACAGCCTGGCCGGCGGCGTCGATGCCTGGGTCGGCGCCGGGTACCCGGTCAAGAAGGGAACGCGCAACAAATGACTGTCCGCGTACTGATGTATACGACGGCGGTCTGCCCCTATTGCATTCGCGCCAAGCAATTGCTCAAGGCGCGGGGGGTGAGCGAGATCGAGGAAATTCGCATCGACCTGGATCCCGCGCAGCGCGATGAAATGATGCAGAAGACCAAACGCCGTACCGTGCCGCAGATTTATATCAGCGAGACCCATGTTGGCGGTTGTGATGACCTGATGGCCCTCGATGCTGCGGGTGAACTCAAGCCGCTGCTGGCCGGCGGCGCCTGAACAACGATTTAAAAACTGAAAGAGAATCTCATGGAACAGAACGAACAGCCCGTCTTCGGTATCGAAAAACTTTACGTCAAGGATCTTTCGCTCGAAGTGCCCAACGCGCCGCAAATCTACCTCGAGCGCGAAGCGCCGCAGGTCGAGATTCAACTGGGCACCAGCGGTAGCGGCGTCGGGGACGGTGCTTACGAAGTCGTGCTGACCGTTACCGTGACGGCCAAGCTGGAGGACAAGACCGTATTTCTGGTCGAGGTCGGCCAGGCCGGGATTTTCCGCATCGTGAACGTGCCGAACGAGCAGATCGAGCCGCTGATCGCCGTCGCCTGCCCGAACATCCTTTTCCCGTACGCCCGCGAAGCGGTCTCCGATGCGGTGACCCGTGCCGGCTTCCAGCCCATCGTGTTGCAGCCGGTCAATTTCGAGGCCATGTACATGCAGCGCCTGCAGCAACAGGCGCAGGCCCCGACCGAAGTACCCATCCAGTAACGATGGCCATGTGGCACCGGATCGTTGCAGCCAGCCTGCTGAGTGTCGCCGCCGCTTCGGCGCTGGCCATCGACTATCGCTCGGTCGAGGTGCCTGCGGCGATTCTCTATGACTCGCCGTCGCAAAAGGGCAAGAAGCTCTACCTGATTCGTGCGCAAACGCCGGTCGAGGCGGTGGTGCGCCTTGAAGGCTGGGTCAAGGTGCGCGACGCCGAGGGCACGCTGGCCTGGATCGAGGCGCGCAACCTGGGTGAGCGGCGGACGCTGGTCGTCACCGCGCCGCGCGCTGAAATTCGCGAATCGGACAAAGCCGAAGCCCCGGTCGTCGCGACACTCGACAAGTGGGTGGTCGTCGACTTCATAGAAGCGGCAGCGCCCGGTTGGGCCAAGGTCCGGCATCGTGATGGCGCCACCGGTTTTGTCCGTTCGACGCAGGTCTGGGGACTGTGAACATTACCCTGCTCGGCGCTGGTGCGTGGGGAACCGCGCTGGCGATCGCGTTCGCCGGCAAGCATGCCGTAACGCTATGGTCGCGCGAAGAGGATGTTGCGGTCGACCTCCTGAAAACCCGGGAAAACACCCGTTTCTTCCCCGGCTACAAACTGCCCGATGCGGTCGCCGTATCGACCGATTTCGCCGCTGCCGTGGCGAGCGCCGAACTTCTGGTCGTGGCGACGCCCATCGCCGGGTTGCGGCCGACCGCCGAGCGACTCAAGGCGCTGGCGTGCACCGCACCCCTGTTGTGGGTGTGCAAGGGTTTCGAGGCGGGCAGCGGCAAGCTGCCGCATCAGGTGGTGGCCGACGTGCTGGGCGCGCAAGCCGTTTGCGGTGCCTTGTCCGGCCCCAGCTTCGCCGAGGAAGTCGCCGCCGGGCAGCCGACCGCCGTCGCGCTGGCGGCCAACAACCATGCCTTCGCCGTCGAAACCGCGCGTCAGTTGCACACGCGCCGCCTGCGCATCTACGCCAACGACGACCTGATCGGTGTCGAGGTCGGCGGCGCCGTCAAGAATGTGCTGGCCATCGCCACCGGCATCTGCGATGGTCTGGGGCTTGGGCTCAATTCGCGCGCCGCGCTGATGACGCGCGGGCTGGCGGAAATCGCCCGCCTCGGTCTGGCGCTGGGCGCCCACCGCGAAACCTTCATGGGCCTGGCCGGCATGGGCGACCTGATCCTGACCTGCACCGGCGATCTTTCGCGCAACCGCCGCGTCGGCCTGGCCCTGGCTGAAGACAAGTCGCTGCCACAGATTCTCGAAGAACTGGGCCATGTTGCGGAAGGTGTCTATACCGCCCGTGAAGTCGACCGGCTGGCCAGGTCGCTTGGTGTCGATATGCCCATTTCGGCAGCCGTCGCTGCGATCCTGGATGCTCGTGTCAATGCCGGTGAAGCGCTGGAACTGCTGATGGCTCGGGATCCTAAGGAAGAGGCAGTCTAGCTTTCAAGGCAGCCGGCCGGCCGCTACCATCTTCGCCATCAGGATGCCGGGGGCGATCCATGTCACCAGATCGTCGAAGTTAGAACCGGGCAAGCGGGAAACGAAAGTCAGCGTCAAATTGGCGTTTTCCAATTCGTCGCCTGTGGCGCCGGCTATCTGTGTGCCATCAGGCTGCCAGCCACCCACGCCGCTGCTGCCGTGGCTGACGATAACGGCTGGCACATTGGAGGCGATGTTGGCGGTAGCACCAGCAGAATCCTTGATGTTCGCGTTACCAAGGGTGCTTAACGTAAACGACGCCAGGGCGCCGGCGGGGACCGGGCCGCTGAAGCTGCTGCTTGCGAAGTAGGTGAAGCGCCGACCCCATGGGTCGAGTTCGGTCAAGCCAAGCGTAACCCATGGAATCACTCCGTATGTCCGGTTGCACGGCGAACTGGTGTTCGGCCGATCTTCGGTTCCGACCGAGGGGGCGACACTAGTCAGCGTCGGGTCCGCCGGGCAAGGCAGACGACCGTTGGCCATCGCGAAACCTGTCAGCGCTTCGCGAATATTGTCGAGTTGGCGTTGAGCATCAGAGTTTTCAGCCGATGCACGCTGCGCGGTGACTCCCATCAGCAAGCCACTGGTCAGCAAGGCGATGATGACCAGCACGATGGCCAGTTCGACCAACGTAAAGCCTTTGTTGCGGCGGGAAAGTAGCGGGGGAAGCACGCGAGTATCCGTTTATTGATAGGCAAGTCGATCGTTGAATGTACTCGACAGTGGTGAAACGGCAAATCCACTGACGGGCGTTTGAGCACTTCCATCGCGCGAAGTGTCGGCATTGATGCCTTCCAGGAAATTGGCGGTAGTGCGTGTGGCGCGGTTCTGGCCGCTCAGGGCGCGCCCGGCGCTGAGGGCGACGACGTGGTAGGTGCCGCTTCCGTTGACCTGCAATTTCCCGTTGGTGGCGCGTACCCGGTCGCTAATCTGGTAGAAAGTGGTGTTTGCCCAGTTGTTGGCCGTCCACCACGAGGTGCTGCCACTGGCTGGCTGCAGGAAGGCGCAGGCGCTCCCGTACCAGATGGTGGGGAAGGCTTGGGCGCTACCGCTGTCAAGGACGGCGTCGAGCGTGCCGGTACTGCTCAGCAGGGTGTCCAACTGATTCACGGTCGTGTTGAGCGCTGAGGTTGCTGCCGTTTGCCTGCTCGTCGACGGGGAATCGATGTAGGCCTGGAGCAAGGCCTGGGTGCCGCCGGATCCGGAAATTCCAGAAACCACTTGGTCGGCCGTGGCGTAGGCAGAAGTGGCGTTGTCGATGGCGGCACCCGGTGTCTTGCGTGCCTGGTTGGCGATACTGGTGGCGACCCCGGCAGTAATTTTCGACCAGTATTCGATGACGACAGCCGGGGTCTGCACCGCCCGGACGTAGGGCACCATTGCAGCCTGGGTGGGCGGGGAGGCCGTGGCAAAGGTCGCCTGGGCAGCGAAATAGGCGTTTGCAGCGACAGCAAGACTTTCCTTGAGGACATTGTCGCCATTGTTGGTGATGGCGCTGGCAAGGTTGTTGGCGGCAGTGATCGCCGAACTGCTTCTTGTCTGAATCAGTGGATAGTCAGTTGCCGACTGAGCAGCAGCCAATGCGTCGGCGAGCGCATTCAGCGTTGCGCTGCGGGCGGCGACGACCAGGCTGGAAGCGGTGTTGAGTGCACTAGCCTTGCCTTGCAGATCGGTGATTGCCGTCGCCAGGGCGCTTGCTGTCGTCGCCCCAGGATTGCCGGTGAATGCGGACAGCAATGCCGAGAGTTGGTCGGCCTGGGTGCTGATTTCGCTGGCGTGAAGATTGACGCGGCTGGCAGCGATGGTGCTGCGCAGGCTGCTGTTAGCGGCGACAAGGGTTTGTGCGGCGGCGAAGGCTGCACTCAGGCGGGCTGTATCGGTTGGCAGGGCGGCGGCGTTTCCTGCGGCCGTGACGGTTGCCGATGCGGCGCTCAGGGCGCTGCCGATGGCGCTGGTGATGTCCGGGTTGGGCGTG
>JAEUOH010000016.1 GCA_016790845.1 Dechloromonas sp. | reverse complement strand
CCCGCCTTCTACGCGATTCTCGGCGGCATGGTGGTGGCCTATCTCTGTATCGTCGAACTGGCGAAGCGCGCTTTCTACCGCTGGGCGGTCAAATCGCACCCGGCGCGCCGCTGAATTTGCGGGAAAGTTGCCGATGGAATTTTCAGAGTGAAAAAAATTTGAATATCGTGACAACCAAATCGTTCTAAGTGCGTTAAGACAGCATTCGGAACATTTTTTATAGGGTAATCGAAGTGCGTTGGTTGGTATTCGCGGCGGTAACTGTCTTCTGTTCAACGGGCATGCTTGGCTCGGGGCCGGTGTCGGCCCAGGTGCAGGTAGAAGAAGCTGCCGGCGAACAGGCGGTGATCGTCACGCCGATTCCAATGCCGGCCCAGGTCACCGAATTGTCGGCAAGCGCGATGCGGCCGGCCAAGAAGGCGAAAGTGGCCACCAAGAGTGTTGCCGTCCAGGCCAAGTCGATGCTGTCGCGCACGGAGCGCCGCCAGGTCGCGCTCCTGACCAGCAAGACCTCGGGCGAAACCCGTGTTCTGCACGACCTTTCCGACAACGATGACGATGCTCCCGGTCTCGATGACCTCGACATGCATCGCTCGTTCGCTCGCCCCCGGGTGGCCAAGCTTGTCGATCAGGATCGGGATGACGAAGCGCAGGGCTTTACGCCTGCCGTCAAGCTGCGCCTGACGCTGGCGCGCATGCGGGCGGTCGAGGCGCATGCGATGCTCTGGCCGGAGCATGCCGCGGATGGCGACGAAGCGTTGTCGGATTCAGTCAGCCAGCGCCTTGCCGAGGCCCGTGCGAAGGCCGTGCAGGCGCACCGCGACCGCTTCGCCTGAGCGAGCTAGCTCACTCCCTCTTTTCGCCCGTTCAGAGTAGTTCCGTGTCGTCGTGCGCATAAGCCGGCGCACAACAACACAGAATCCTTAGCGCCGTCGCTCCCGTATTCTCGACGCAGTGGGGTGTTCCTGGCGGAATCGGGATGCTGTCGCCGGCGGCAATCGCGAAGGTCTCGCCGGCCAGCGTCATCAGGCCCATGCCGCTGCTCACGTGATAGATCTCCTCGCTCGTCCGGTGCCGGTGCAGCAGGGTTGTCGTGCCGGGCGGGATGATCGCTTCGGCCAGGCTCTGGTTGCGCACGGCGTGGCTGTTCGGGTGCAGCAATTCGCGGATTTCCGACCCGTCCTTGGTGATGTAGGGGAGAACGTCGCCGGCGGCGGTTTTCGTGCTCACTTGCTGCCCCATGGCTGGATCGGTACCGTCGAGATGGCATTGGCCGGCGCGCCCTCGATGACCCGGCGGCTGATGGCCAGATAGACCAGCACATTGCGTTTACTGTCGAAAAACCGGTGGATATTGGTTTCCTTGAATATCAACGAGGTGTTTTCGCTGAACACGACCTCGTTTTCCGGCATCTTGGCGGGCAGGGCGATCGGGCCGACCTGGCGGCAGGCGAGCGAAAACTGCGACGGGTCTTCGGCCAGCCCGAAGCTGCCCTTGACGCCGCCGGTGCGCGCCTGACTGACGTGGCAGGTGACGCCCGGAATCTTCGGGTCGTCGTAGGCATAGACGCAGACCCGGTGGTTGGCGCCGATCAGCTTCCAGGTAGTTGTGGCGCAGCCGATTTCCTCGGCACCGACGGGCAGGCATGCCGACAGCGCCAGGGCGGCGGCGAGCGGGGCAATACGGCTTGGGGTCATTGCTGGCCTGGCTTTCATGGGAGGTTCCGGAGAAATTCCTTGCCCTGCTGGCGCCCCTGGGCCATCAGTCCGTCGATGAAGTCCGGGCGCCGGTCGAGTTTGGACGGGTAGTCGAGTTCGGTTTCGAGCGGAATGAAGCGCAATTCGACATGTTTCATGTGGTCGGCGCTCAGCCAGCCCTTGGCCAGCCAGTCGTTGGTCTGGCGGACGAAGAACAGTTCCTGATTGAGCGACAAATTGCCCGCCAGCTCGTTGCGGCGGTCGCCGATCTCGCTGATCGACTGGGGTTCGTGCCGCTGGCGTTCGGGGTTGATCTGGATGATCCAGATCTCGTCGGGTTTGGCGTCGCGGCTGCCATGGCCGGAAAGGAAGCTGCGGATTGGCGGATTTTCGGAGAACAGGCCGTCCCAATAGACGCCCTTGCCGATATGCACGGCGCGAAAGAGCTCGGGAATCGCCGCCGAAGCGAGCAGGGCATCGACCGAAATCCGTTTTTCCGGATGCGCGTGGTGAGAATGGAAAACGGTGAATTCGCCGCTCAGGACATTGACGGCGCCCGTCATCAGGGTCGGCGAATGTGCCTTGATCAGCGACGGTAGTTGCGCAAAGTCGATGTGCTGTTCGAGTATGGAAGCGAGAAAATCCTGACCAGTGGTCGGCAACTGGTAAGGACTCAATTCCGGTGTCGGCAGGTAATATTTGCTGCGTTCCAGCCAGACCAGGAACTGGTTCGAAATCGCGTCGGGAACCTTGTTTGCGGACATCTCATGCCAGAACGATTCCAGCAGCCGGCTACCGCGCCCGGGATCGCCGAGCAGCAGGCTGTACCAGGCGATCGCCGCGCACAGCGCGCCGCCCGAGGTGCCGGAAAGGCCGTGCACCTGAAAGCGCGAGGTATCCAGTCCCTCGAGCAAGGATTGCAGTACGCCGCCGGTGAAAGCGGTATGGCTGCCGCCGCCCTGGCAGGCGATGGCGATCCTGCGGCGCGGTGTGCCGGCATCGTTGGGGGCCGTGGGTTTCATTCGGTTGTCCTTTCTGGGGCGGGAGCCAGTGCTTGCAGCTTGCCAGCATATTTTGCCAGCAGTTTATAGATGTCGCGGTCGAATGGCGGTCGTTCGGAAGCCAGCAG
>JAEUOH010000135.1 GCA_016790845.1 Dechloromonas sp. | reverse complement strand
ATCGGCGACGGCGTCGCCATCGTGCCGACCGCGCCGGAAGTCATCCGCAACCGCGACGCGCACCATCTCTACCGTTTCGACAGCTATTTCTGGTACCTGACGGGCTTCCCCGAACCCGAGGCTGTCGTCGTGCTGGTTGGCGGGAAGCGACCCAAGTCCATCCTCTTCTGCCGCGCAAAACACGAAGAACGCGAAATCTGGGACGGTTACCGCTACGGCCCGAAGGCCGCCAAAGCCGCCTTTGGCTTCGACGCCGCCTATCCCATCGAACAACTCGACAAAAAACTGCCTGAATTCCTCGTCGACCGCGACACGCTGTGGCATGCCATCGGCCATGACGCCGAATGGGATACCCGCATCGCCAAGGCGCTGAACGAAGTCCGCGCCCAGACCCGGGCCGGCAAACGGGCGCCACGCGCGATCCACGACCTGCGCGCCGAGCTCGACGCCATGCGCCTCGTCAAGGACGCTGCCGAAGCCACCATCCAGCAGCGCTCCGCCGACATTGCCAGCGCCGGCCATGCCCGCGCCATGCGTGCCTGCCGTACCGGCATGGCCGAGTACGAACTGGAAGCCGAGTTGAGCTACGAATTCCGCAAGCGCGGCGCCGATGCCCACGCCTACACACCCATCGTCGCCGGCGGTGCCAACGCCTGCGTGCTGCACTACGTTTCGAACGACAAAATCCTTAACGACCACACGCTGGTGCTGATTGACGCCGGCTGCGAAGTCGAAGGCTACGCCGCCGACATCACGCGGACTTTCCCGGTCAACGGCCGCTTCAACGCGGCGCAGAAGGACGTCTACGAAATCGTTCTCGCCGCGCAGGACGCAGCCTTCGCCGCCACCGCGCCCGGCCGGCATTTCATGGAAGGCCACGATGCCGCCGTGCGCGTGCTGACCCAGGGCCTGATTGACCTCAAGCTGCTCACCGGCGACCTCGACAACCTGATCGAAAAAGGCGACTACAAGCGCTTCTACATGCACCGCACCGGCCACTGGCTCGGCCTGGATGTGCACGATGCCGGTGAATACAAGGTCGGCGATGAATGGACGAAGCTGGTTCCCGGCATGACGCTGACCGTCGAACCCGGCCTCTACATCCGCCCCGGCGCCGACATTCCGCCAGCGCTGGCCGGCATCGGCATCCGCATCGAGGACGATGTGCGGGTCACGGAAACTGGCTGCGACATTTTCACCACGGCGCCCAAAACCGTCGCCGAAATCGAGGAAGTGATGCGCCATGACTGAAGCAGTCGTTGAAAACGTAGACATCCTGATCGTCGGCGCCGGCCCGGTCGGCATGACCCTACATCTGGCGCTGGCCGCCGGGGGCCGAAAATCGCTGCTTTTAGACCGTCGACCGCAACAGGCCCAACAAGGCGACCCGCGCGCCCTCGCCCTGTCGCACGGTGCCCGCCAGTTGCTCGAACAGATTGATAGCTGGCCGACACGCGCCGCAACGCCCATCGAAACCATCCACGTCTCGCAGAAGGACGGCTTTGGCCGCACCCTGATCGACCGCGCCGAGTACGACCTGCCCGCCCTCGGCTACGTCGTCCGCTACCGCGACCTGGCCGGCGCGTTGGCCGCCAACGTCGCCGCCGACGCAGTGCTGTCGGAAGCAGAAATCATCGACATCGCCCCCGGTGACCAACAAGTCACCGTCACCCTGCGCCACGCCGGCCACACGCGTACGTTCCAGACCCAACTGCTCGTCCACGCCGAAGGCACGCCCGGCGACGACCCGACCGTCAAGGTCAGCGATTACGAACAGCATGCCGTCATCTGCGAAGTGACGCCGATGCCTGGCCACAACAAACGCGCCTGGGAGCGTTTCACACCCGACGGCCCGCTCGCGCTGCTGCCGCTCGGCAACGAATACTCCATCGTCTTCACGCTGCCGCCGGCCAAGGCCGACGCGGTGATGGCGCTCGACGACGACGCCTTCATCGCCGCCCTGCAAGAGCAATTCGGCCAGCGCATGAGCTTTGCCAAGCCGGGCAAGCGCAGCCGCTTTCCGCTCGCCCTGCGCCTGCGCGATACCTTGATCAAGGACCGCGAAGTGTGGATCGGCAACAGCGCGCAAACCCTGCACCCGGTTTCCGGCCAGGGCTTCAACCTCGGCATCCGCGATGCCTGGCAGCTCGCCGAAACAGTGCTCAAATACGGCGTCGACCGCAGCAGCCTCGAAAACTACGCTGCCGGTCGCCGTCTCGACCGCCAGGGCGGCGCCTTCTTCACCGACAAGATCGTCCGCACCTTCTCCAACGATTTCGGACCGCTCAAGCTGGCGCGCGGACTCGGCCTGCTTGCCCTCGATCTCTGCCCACCGGCCCGCCACTTCGTCGCCAAGCGCATGATCTGGGGCGCCCGCGCCTGGCCTTGATCTGTGCCAAGGGCTTGGATGCGCTGCCCGGTTAGAGTCGCGCCATTCGCCCTTCAACCTGACGCATGAACAAAACCACCGCCTGGTTCCTCGCCTGCCGCCCAAAGACGCTGTCGGTCTCGCTGTCGCCGGTACTGGTCGGCACCGCCGTCGCGTGGCATGACGCGCATGCAGTGCTCTGGCTGCCTTTGCTCGCCGCCGCGCTCGGCGCTGCCTTCATCCAGATTGGCACCAACCTGTTCAACGACGTCGGCGATTTCCTGCGCGGGACCGACACGCCAGGCCGCCTCGGCCCAAAACGCGCCACCGCCGAAGGCTGGCTGACGCCGGGCACGGTCACGGCTGGCGCCTGGCTGAGTTTCGCGCTGGCCTTCCTCTGTGGCATTTATCTGGTCTGGCACGGCGGCTGGCCGATCGTCGCCATTGGCCTCGCCTCGCTGGCCGCCGGCTGGGCCTACACTGGCGGGCCAAAACCGATTGCCTACGGGCCGCTCGGCGAAGTTTTCGTTTTCATCTTCTTCGGCCTGATCGCCGTCGGCGGTAGCTATTACCTGCAGACATTGACGCTGACGCCGATGGCCCTGATCGCCGGTACGCTGGTCGGCATCCACGCCGCCGCCGTGATCACCGTCAACAATTACCGCGACCTTGACGGCGATGAACAAAGCGGCAAGAACACGCTGGCCGTCCGCCTGGGCCGCCCGGCCATGCGCTGCCTGTACACGGTGCAAATGCTCGGCCCCTATGTCCTGCTTCCGCTGCTCGCCGACCTCGGTTGGCCGGCAGCGTTGCCCCTGCTGTCGCTGCCGCTGGCCCTGAAGTTGATCCGGCGCTTCCACCGCGAAGCCCCCGGCCCGGCGTTCAATACCATCCTTGCCGCCAGCGCCGGATTGCAACTGGTTTTTGCCGTTCTGCTTTCGATCGCTTTGATAATCTGACTATTTATTAGGCGCTGACTCGGGTAAAATGCGCGCCTTCCCAGCTTTGCCCGCTCCCCACGCACGCCCATGGAATTCGCCGGTTTCCAGCTTCGCAACAACCTGTTCGTCGCCCCCATGGCCGGCGTCACCGATCGTCCGTTCCGCCAGTTGTGCAAGAAGATGGGCGCCGGGCTGGCCGTGTCCGAAATGGTCACCTCCAACTCGCTGCTCTACGGCAGTGCCAAGACGTTGCGCCGCGCCAACCATACGGGCGAAGTCGCACCGATCTCGGTGCAGATCGCCGGCGCCGACCCGAAAATGATGGCCGAAGCGGCCAAGCACAACGTCGACAACGGCGCCCAGATCATCGACATCAACATGGGCTGCCCGGCCAAGAAGGTCTGCAACGTGATGGCCGGCTCGGCGCTGATGCAGGACGAACCCCTGGTCTCGCGCATCCTCGAGGCCGTCGTCGGCGCCGCCGGCAGCATCCCGGTGACCCTCAAGTTCCGCACCGGCTGGAACAAGGCCAACAAGAACGCCCCGATGATCGCCCGCATTGCCGAAGAGTCCGGCATCCAGCTCATCGCCATCCATGGCCGCACCCGCGCCTGCCAGTACACCGGTGAGGCCGAGTACGACACCATCGCCGACGTGAAGACCCGGGTGCGCATCCCGGTCATCGCCAACGGCGACATCACCACGCCCCAGAAGGCGAAGTTCGTGCTCGACTACACCGGCGCCGACGGCATCATGGTGGGCCGCGCGGCCCAGGGCCGCCCGTGGATCTTTCGCGAGATCGAACACTTCCTGAAGACCGGTGCAGAACTGCCCCCGCCCCTGGTCTCCGAGATCCTGCAGGTGTGCAAGGAACACCTGGCCGACCTCTACGCCTTCTACGGCGAGGACACCGGCGTGAAGATCGCCCGCAAGCACATCAGCTGGTACACCAAGGGCCTGGTCGGCTCGGCCCAGTTCCGCAAGACC
>JAEUOH010000070.1 GCA_016790845.1 Dechloromonas sp. | reverse complement strand
GGCGCGTGTCAAGGGTGACTGGCTGGTGGCGTTGCCGTCTCAGTTCACGGCTCGCCAGGCGATGTCGATTGGCACTGCGGGCTATACGGCAATGCTTTGTGTTCTCGCACTGGAGCGCCATGGCATTCGGCCCGGGGATGGTGAAATCCTGGTTACCGGGGCGAATGGCGGCGTTGGCGGCATTGCCATTGCGCTCCTTTCGCGCCTTGGCTACACCGTGGTGGCTTCTACCGGACGCATGGCCGAAGCGGAATATCTGAAGAGCCTGGGGGCGACCGACATCATCGACAGGAATGACTTGTCGGCACCGGGCAAACCGCTCGGCAAGGAGCGCTGGGCGGGTGTGGTCGATGCCGTTGGCAGCCACACGCTGGCCAATGCCTGTGCGACTACCAAGTACCGCGGTGCTGTGGCTGCCTGCGGGCTGGCGCAGGGGATGGATTTCCCGTCCAGCGTGGCACCGTTCATCCTGCGCGGCGTAACCTTGTATGGCATCGATAGCGTGATGGCGCCGCTGGCGGTTCGCCAGGAGGCCTGGCAACGTCTCGGTCGTGATCTCGATGCGGCGAAACTGGATGCGATAACGCATGAAATCGGCCTCGGCGATGCGATACAGGTTGCCACGGAATTGCTGGCCGGCCGGGTGCGTGGCCGTATCGTGGTCGACGTGCGGCGTTGATCTGGCCGCGACTTCGCGTGTCGCTGGCGGTGGTTCGTGAAATTTTTCACTGTGCCCTGCTTCGGGCGGTGGGATACTGGAATCGCAGGATGGCAATGCCTTTGAGGCATGTGTTAGTCGGCAAAAACACATATAGGGCTTGCGATGAAATACACGAGGAACAGGCGTGTTGGTGAAGATCGGCGCACCGAAGACAAAGGTCCGCCAGCGGGTTGGAGCGAGCGGCGGCATAGCGTCGAGCGTCGCAAACCCGAGGTGCGCGAAATCACCTTCGCCGAGTGGATTGCCTGCATGCGTGAAAGACCCTGCGAAGTTCAGTAGTTCGGGCTCTTCCTGGTGCTTGGTGGTCGTGGCATGGTGCGCGGGAAAGTCACCCTTCCTGTAACGGACGATCCGCTCGTAGCGGCTAGACCGAATGTCCGTATCGATAATCCTGAATCGATGCTTGAGCATTTCTTTGCCGGGCAGTCCGAGCGGCCTCCAGTGAATGCCGCGTTGTCGTGCCGTGCGCTCGGCTTTGCGCGCTACCGTGGCGACTGGCTTGGCGTCGTGATCACGCCCTGGTTCGTCGACCTGTATTTGTTGTCCGGCGGCGGCGAGTTGTGGGGCGATATACCTTCGGGCCAGCGCCGATATGTCGAATTGCCTCGGGGAACGGTGCCTTTTACCGCAGCAGACCATCCGCAGATTGGCGCCTATCAGTTCTCTCCGCTGATTTCTCCGGCCAGTGTCCTGCCCGACATGGCCGCGGCCGTTAAATTGGCGAGCGATGTGCTTTCTGGAATTTTCGGAGAAATCGCCCCAACGCTGCCGGATAGTCCTGTGCCGCGGGGTGGGCGCGATCAGGAGAGCAACCCGGGGCTTACCTCCCGACGCGGATTCCTGCGCCGACTGGCCGGCAAGCGCTAGCGCCCTCCGCTGCCAGGCACTGCTATTCGCCCTGTTTGGCCTGCGGCGTTTCTGCCGCCGGAACTTCAGCCGCCGGTGCCGCGATCGGCGTTGGCTCTGCGCCGGCGTTGGCGGGGATTGCGTTCGGCTGCGCTTCGGCTGGCATGGGCGCACCGAGCAGCTCCGGATGAACCTTGAGCGCGCCCTGCTGCGAGAGGTGCTTGCTGGCCAGTGCATCCTTGTCGGAGGCGCAGGCGGCGAGCAGGGTGGCAATCACGAGGGCTAGAGGAAAAGAGGCGCGCATCATTGTCCGGACAACTGGAATAAAAGCCAATGATAGCTGCTTGAGTTGCCGACGAACAGGGTTCAGCGAACCTGGGGGCCTGAAATGCGCTTGTAATCTTCACGGGGGATTATGCCGGATTTGCGGTGGAGACAAAGACGATGGATCTGTTGCTGTGGCGGCATGCCGAGGCCGAGGATGGCGAGGATGATTTGAAACGGCGGCTGACGGCACGTGGCGAGAAGCAGGCCCATGCCATGGCGGCGTGGATCCGTGCCCATCAGCCCAAGGACCTGCGCGTCGTCGTCAGCCCGGCGATGCGGGCCCAGCAGACGGCCGAGGCGCTCAAGCTGCCATTCGAAACCAATCGCAAGATCGGTCCGGAAGCCTGCGTGTCCGAACTGATCGCGGCGGCGGCCTGGCCCGATGCCAGCGGGGCGGTTCTGATTATCGGCCACCAGCCGTCGCTGGGCCGAATGGCTTCGCTGTTGCTGGCGGGCAACGAGTCGGAATGGACGATAAAGAAGGGGGCCTTGTGGTGGTTGAGCAACCGCGTCCGGCGGGGTGAGACGCAGACCGTTCTGCGTGCGGTGATTCCAGCTGAATTGCTGGAGTAGACAAGGGCGGCGCTTTGCCGTGAAATAGACCCTTTGAGTATTGAGCGGAGGGGATATGGATACCAAGAACAATTCGCCGGAAAAGCCGGTAGCGCCCGTCAGCAAGCCGAGAGCTCCGGCGCGGCGACCGCGTCAGGTGGCCAAGGGTGACATCGCACCGTCTGCCACGCCGGCCGGCATCGAGGGCTTTGCCGTGCATGTTGCGGTCGACGCCGCTCAGGAGTCGAAAATGGGCGCGATGCGCGATGTGCTTGCCGGCGTTCCGGTCGAAGAGTCGGTCGCGCTGTTGAAGGGCCTGCTCAAGCAGCAGCGCATGATGGCCGGCGAACTGTCGCCCAATCCCGATGAAGAACTGCACAAGGACTGGCGTCACGGCGGCTATCCCTACAAAAACCTGATGCAGCGCCGTAACTACGAGCGGCAGAAGTACCGCTTGCAGGTCGAGTTGCTCAAGCTTCAGGCCTGGGTCAAGGAAACCGGGCAGAAGGTGGTGATCCTCTTCGAAGGCCGCGATGCGGCGGGCAAGGGCGGAACGATCAAGCGCTTCATGGAACACTTGAACCCGCGCGGCGCGCGCGTGGTGGCTCTGGAGAAACCGACCGATTTCGAACGTGGTCAGTGGTACTTCCAGCGTTATGTCCAGCATCTGCCGACCAATGGCGAAATCGTGCTGTTTGATCGTTCCTGGTATAACCGGGCAGGTGTCGAGCGGGTGATGGGTTTCTGCAGCGATCAGGAATACGCCGAGTTCGTACGTCAGGCGCCGGAATTCGAGCGCATGCTGGTGCGCAACGGCACGCACCTGATCAAGTTCTGGTTCTCGGTCAGCCAGGAAGAGCAACGGCGCCGTTTCGGCGAGCGCAAGGTGCACCCGCTCAAGCAATGGAAGCTGTCGCCGATCGACATGGCCTCACTGGACAAGTGGGGCGACTACACCAAGGCCAAGGAGGCGATGTTCTTCCACACCGATACGGCGGATGCGCCGTGGACGGTGATCAAGTCGAACTGCAAGAAGCGCGCGCGCCTCAATGCCTTGCGTTACATCCTGCACAAGCTGCCCTATACGAACAAGGACACCGGCCGTATCGGAAATCTCGATCCGCTGATCGTTGGCCGCGCCAATGTGGTGTTCGAGCGCGGCGAGCACCAAGGGGTGCCGATTCTCTAGGAAGGTTCAGCTGACGACATAGGCGGCGCAACCGGTGGCGATCAGCAGGCCGGTTTCGTTTTCAAGCCGCATCTGAGCCGAGGCGATACGGCCACCGAGACGCGCGATGTGTCCGGTGGCCGTAAATTTTTTACCGACGCCCTGGCTCAGGAAGTCGGTGCGCAGGTCGATGGTGCCGATGCGGCCGAAGCGGTGGCCGACTTGTTCGGTCGTCTCGCCATTGAATTTTTCGGCGATGGCGACGGTCGCTGCCAGGCCGCCGACGGTATCGAGCACGGTAGCGATCACGCCACCGTGCAGGCGGCCATGCAGGTAGTGACCGATCAGATCGGGGCGCATCGAAAAACTGATCTGCGGGCCTGCCGGGTCGAGTGACTCGACCTTGAAACCGAGCAGTTCATTGAAACAA
>JAEUOH010000052.1 GCA_016790845.1 Dechloromonas sp. | reverse complement strand
CCATATCTCTGGAATTGCTTGAGATTCTGCACGTAATAACTTAAGCGAGCAAGCTTTTTTGGTATTTCCCATGGCGCTTCTACCCATTTTGCGTTTCCCCGATCCGCGTCTCAAGAAGATTGCGGCGCCCGTCACCAACATTGACGACAGCGTTCGTCGCCTGATCGCCGACATGGCCGAAACCATGTACGAAGCGCCCGGTATCGGGCTGGCGGCGACGCAGGTGGATGTCCACAAGCAAATCGTCGTGATCGATGTTTCGGAAGATCGCAATGACTTGCTGGCCTTGATCAATCCACGCCTCGAAGGACTGACCGGTCAGCAGGAGGGCGAGGAAGGCTGTCTTTCGGTGCCTGGCATTTTCGAAAAGGTCGAGCGCGCCGAGCGGGTCACGGTTCATTATCTGGATCCCGAAGGGCAACCCCAGACGCTGGTGGCGGAGGGCTTGCTGGCCGTCTGCATTCAGCACGAGCTGGATCATCTGAACGGCACGGTGTTTGTCGATCATCTTTCGCAACTCAAGCAGACGCGGATCAGGAACAAGCTCGCCAAGCAGGCTCGGGTCACGGCGTGAGGATTGTCTTCGCGGGAACCCCGGAATTCGCGGCGCAGGCGCTGCGGACAATCGTTGCCGCCGGGCACGACGTGGCTCTGGTGTTGACGCAGCCGGATCGGCCGGCCGGCCGTGGCATGGCGCTGCAGCCGTCGCCGGTCAAGAAGCTGGCGCTGGAAGAGGGCATCGAGGTGTTTCAGCCGGTCACCCTCAAGGATGGCGAAGCGCAAGCCAGGATCGCCGCCATCGGGGCGGAGGTCATGGTGGTTGCCGCCTACGGCCTGATTCTGCCGCAGGCGGTGCTCGACCTGCCGCGTTTCGGTTGCCTCAACATCCATGCCTCGCTGCTGCCGCGCTGGCGCGGCGCGGCGCCGATTCAACGGGCGCTGCTGGCGGGCGATGCGGAAACCGGCGTCTGCATCATGCAGATGGAGGCCGGGCTGGATACCGGACCGGTGTTGCTGCGCGGCGCTTTTCCGATTGCCGCCGACGATACCTCGGCTACGTTGCACGACCGGCTCGCGGCGCTTGGGGCGACATTGATCGTCGATGCGCTGTGCCGACTGCCCTTGCCGGCAGAGCCGCAACCGGCGGAAGGCGTCACTTACGCACAGAAGATCGGCAAGGCGGAAGCGCAGATCGACTGGTCGCTGAGTGCCGCCGAGCTGGATCGCCATATTCGCGCATTCAATCCGTTTCCCGGTGCGCAAGCGCAGTTTGGCGGCCAGACGGTCAAGCTGTGGCGGGCGGTGCCGGTCGACGGCAGCGGTGAAAAAGGGCAGATTTTGGCGGTCGACCGCAACAGCATCGTCGTCGCCTGCGGTAGCGGCGCGCTGGCGGTCAGCGAGTTGCAGAAGGCGGGCGGCAAGCGCCTGCCGGTACGCGATTTTCTCGCCGGCCATCCGCTCAAGGCGGGCGATCGCTTCGATCTGCCGGCTTGAAATTTGCCGCTGCGCTATCATCTGATGGATAGCGCAGACTGCTTCGAGGAGGTCATCTAATGTTCAACTGGGTCAAGACAGCGATGCTGATGGCCGCCATCATGGCGTTGTTCGGCATCGTCGGCGGCATGCTCGGTGGCCGGCAGGGCATGCTGATGGCGCTGGTGTTCGGCGGCGCGATGAATGTCATTTCCTATTGGTTCTCCGACAAGATGGTGTTGAAGATGTACAACGCCCAGGAAGTCGATGAAACCAGCGCTCCGCAGTTTTACGCCATGGTCCGCGATCTGGCGCAGCGCGCTAATTTGCCGATGCCGCGCGTCTACATCATCGACGAGCAGCAACCGAACGCCTTCGCGACCGGGCGCAACCCTGAGCATGCGGCGGTGGCGGCGACCTCCGGCATTCTGCAACTGCTGTCGGCCAGCGAACTGCGCGGCGTCATGGCGCACGAACTGGCGCATGTGGCGCATCGCGACATTCTTATTTCGACCATTTCGGCGACCATGGCCGGGGCGATTTCGGCGCTCGCCAATTTTGCGATGTTCTTCGGCGGGCGTGATAGCGACGGTCGTCCGGCCAACCCGCTGGCGACCATCGCCGTGGCGCTACTGGCGCCGCTGGCCGCCAGCCTGATCCAGATGGCCATTTCGCGGGCCCGCGAGTATGAAGCCGACCGTGGCGGCGCCGAGATCAGCGGCGACCCCAATGCGCTGGCCGATGCATTGGGCAAGATCCAGATGTACGCCGAAGGCCGCATTCCGCTGGGGCCGGCCGAAGCCCACCCGGAGACAGCCCAGATGATGATCCTCAACCCGCTTTCCGGCGGTGGCATCAAGGGCCTGTTCTCGACTCATCCACCAACGGCGGAGCGCATTGCCCGCCTGCGGGCGCTGGCGCGTTAGGCGCCGGAAACCGGAGCGAGGTGGCCGCGCGCCACCTCTTTTTTTTCCGCCCGCTCCGGCGCGAAGTTGGCGATCATTTCGGCGAACAAGGCCTGCGCCCGGGCACTGTTGTCGCCGCTGAAATTGCAGACGTAGACATCGAGCGTCACCCCGCCGACTTCCGGCCAGGTATGGACGGCCAGATGCGATTCGGCGAGGACGACGGTGCCGGTGACGCCGGCCGGCTGACCGGCGGAATCCCGGAAAGCGTGAAACAGGCGGCCGACGACCGTCAGGCCGTGGCGGGTACAGGCGCCAACGCAAAGTGATTCTAGCCCTGCCGCGTCGAGCAGAAGCGCCGGCGCGCAGTGGCAGTCGTGGAGGTCGGCGATCAGGTGGAGCCCGTTCATGCGGTAATTCTATTGCGTTTCACGTGAAACGCGCGCGGCGACCGCGGCTTCGAGCAGCCAGCCCAGACGGTAGCCGGCAGCGACGATACGACGGTTGGCGATGTCGTGTGCTTGCCGGTTGAACTCGTCGGTAATGGTTGGTAGCAGGCTGCCATCCGTCTTGGGATAGGCCTGGTTGAGCAGGGCATGGCTTTCATCGCGCCAGAGCGCGACGTCGTTGCCTGGCAGCGGCGGTGGATAGTCGTCGATCAGGCGCCGCGTCCGCTTCTCCAGCGCCTTGCCACGCAACCACGGCGAGCCAGGCAGGTCGTCCCAGTAAAGATGGAGGCTGGCAAAAGGCAGGCGCTTGTTGAACGGATTCTCGATTTCGACCGCGTTGCCGCCTTCGTCGCCATCGTGTCCGACATGTAGCGGCTGATGAATGTCGGCGACCAGATGCAATAGCCAGGGGAGCAAATATGAAATCTGGTCTTTTTTGGCGGTCGACCGCAACAGGCGGTCGAGACGTTCGATTTGCCGGTCTACCTCGCCATCGCTGGCCTTGCCGTGGTCGTCGAGGTCGACGTAATGCCAGCGCTTGTGCCTGGCCAGGTCGGGAAAACCGGGCAGCGGTGCTGTGGGTGTCTCGCGTTCCTCGTCGTAGAAACGAGGATCGTTGCGAATGTCGTCCGGCCAGGTGGCCGCTTCGGCGAAGATGTCCGCCGCCGCTGCCGAGCGCGCCTTCTCCGCCCAGCGTGCGTGGTCCGGGTGACGGGCCAGCGCGGCGCCGACGAATTCCTGGCTGGCCGGCGACAGTTGTTGCCAGGCAATGCTGGCTGCCAGGCGATGGCCGGCCGCATTCCACGCCTGGGCGTGCGGCGAAACGACGAACAACAGGGCGATGAGCAAGGAACGCATTGCGTGATTATGCCGCGTGCGATAATCAATCCCCATGTCTCAATTGCCCAAGACCTCCCTGGCCTATGCTCTGCTGCAAGCGGCCCGCATCGACGCCGCCGTGTTCGGCGGGCAGAGCCTGGCCGATGGCCTGCTGGACCGCGTTGACCCGACTGTCCGCCCGGCGGTTCAAGACCTCGTCTATGGCAGCCTGCGCGCCTACGGATATGGCGATTTCCAGCTGGCCCGGTTGCTGGCCCGGCCGCTCGACACGCCGGAGGTGCACGCCCTGTTGCTGGTTGCGCTCTACCGTCTCGAGACGCGGCCGGATGCCGCCCATACGGTGGTCGATCAGGCGGTGGTCGCGGCCGGCGAACTGGCTGGCGGACGTTTTCGCGGTCTGGTCAATGGTGTCTTGCGCAATTATCTGCGCCAGCAATTGCAGTTACAGGCGGCTGCGGCGGCCGACGCTGTTGCCGCCGCCCGCCACCCCGATTGGTGGCTGCGCCGATTGCAGGCTGCCTATCCGGCCGACTGGCCGGGCATCGTCGCCGCCGGTAACGGACCGCCGCCGATGGCCTTGCGCGTCAATCGCCGGCGCGGCACGCGCGACGAATATCTGGCTCGCCTGCAGGCGGAGGACATTGCAGCCACGGCCATTGGCGAAGCCGGCCTCGCGCTGGCCAGGCCGGTGCCGGTGAATCGTTTGCCAGGTTTCGCCGCCGGCCTGGTTTCCGTGCAGGATCCGGGGGCGCAAATCGCCGCCATGTTGCTCGACCCTGCAGCGGGCAGCCGCGTACTCGACGCCTGCGCGGCGCCCGGTGGCAAGACAGCGCACTTGCTCGAGCGCACCGATCTCGATCTGCTGGCGCTCGATCTCAAGCCCTCGCGTTGCCGCCGCATTGCCGACAACCTCTCCCGTCTCGGCCTGCAGGCCGAGATCGCCACCGCCGACTGCGTCCGGCTCGATACCTGGTGGGATGGCCGGCCGTTCGATGCGGTGCTGGTCGACGTACCATGTACCGCCAGCGGTGTCGTGCGCCGCAATCCGGATGCCAAGTGGCTGCGCCGTGAGGCCGACATCGCCAGCTTCGCGGCGACGCAGGCGCGGATACTCGCTGCCCTGTGGCGGGTCGTGCGGCCCGGGGGTAAACTGCTGTACGCTACCTGTTCGGTATTTCCGGAGGAGAATGGCGGACAGATCGCAGCGTTCCTGGCGGCCCATCCGGAAGCCCGTCGCGACCATGAACAACAGATCCTGCCGAGCGCCGACCATGATGGCTTTTACTATTGCCGACTTGAAAAGCATGCTTGACCGTCTCCGGCGCTGGCTGCTGGTTGTTCTGGTATGCGTGCCTGGTCTGGCACTGGCTGCCGAAATTGAAATCAATAATCCGCAAATTCATGCTGGCGAAGACGGCTACGTGCTGTCCGCCGATTTTTCCTTCGATCTCAACCAGCGCCTTGAGGAAGCGGTCGGCAAGGGTGTCGTCCTGTATTTTCTGGCCGAATTCGATCTGACGCGACCACGCTGGTATTGGCTGGACGAAAAACTGGTCAGTCGAAATCAGACCTTTCGCCTTTCCTACCACGCGCTGACGCGGCAATACCGACTATCGACCGGGAGCGGGCTCCACCAGTCCTTCGAATCGCTGTCGGATGCCTTGCGCGTCCTGTCGCGTTTGCGCAACTGGGTGGTTATCGACAGGGCGAGCGACGGTAGCAGCATCGTCCGCCCCGGCGAAACCTACACGGCCGCCTTGCGCATGCGCCTCGATATCACCCAGTTGCCGCGTCCGTTCCAGATTTCCGCGCTAGGCAACCGCGACTGGAACCTGGCTTCCGACTGGAAGACCTGGCAGGCCACCATACCGGTGGAGTCCAAGTGAAGCGTTTCGTTGCGGTCGGGGGTGCCGTTGCGGGAACGCTGGGAGCCATCGTCTGGTTCCTGTTGCTGCTGTCGACCGCAGCAGATACCGCCATTTTTTCGCGCCACTATCCGTTGTTGATCGGCCTCAATATCTTTTTGGCATTGGCCATGGTTGGCCTGGTCAGCTGGCAGTTGCGTTCGCTGTGGCGCGATTATCGGGCGCAGATTTTCGGCGCCCGCCTCAAGCTGCGCCTGATGCTGATGTTCGGCATCATCGCCGTCTTGCCCGGTGCGCTGGTCTATGGCGTTTCGGTGCAGTTCGTCACCCGCTCGATCGAGAGCTGGTTCGACGTGCGCGTCGAGAAGGCGCTCGAATCCGGCCTTCATCTGGGTCGCTCGGCCCTCGATTCACTGCTTTACGACCTCACCGAAAAAGCCAACCAGATGGCGAACGAGTTGTCGGACCTTCGCGAATCGGGCCGTCGTTCAGCGCTGTCGCGCCTGCGCGAGCAGCATGGTGTGCAATCGGCGGCGCTGTTCTCGCTCAGCGGCAAGTTGCTGACCAGCGCCAGCAGCGAAATCGCCGATTCGCTTCCTGACCTGCCGACGCAATCGCAGCTCAAGGAAGCGCGCAGTACGCGGGTGTATTCCTCGATCGACGGCGAAGGCGGGCGCTTGTTCCTGCGTGTTCTTGTACCGGTGCCGGCACGCACCGTGTTCGAGGAACTGCGCTTCCTGCAACTGGTTCAGCCGGTTCCAGCCACCCTGGCCTACGATACCGATGCGGTGCAGGCGGTCTATCGCGATTACCAGGAGTTGCAGCTGTCGCGCCAGGGCCTGACCCGGATTTATGCCCTGACACTTACTTTGACCGTACTCGTCGCCTTGTTTGGTGCATTTGCGCTGGCTTTCGTGATGACACGCCGCCTGTCGGCGCCACTGTCGATGCTGGCCGAGGGTACGCAGGCGGTGGCGCAGGGCGACTTTTCGCCGCGCCAGGCGGTGTACAGCCGTGACGAGCTTGGCGTGCTGACCCAGTCGTTCAGCCGCATGACCCGCCAGCTGGACGACGCCCGCCGCGAAACCGAACGCCATCGGGCGGAGCTGGAGTCGGCCCGCGGCTACCTCGAATCCATCCTCGCCAACCTGTCGGCCGGTGTGTTGGTCTTCGATCGCCATTTCGTCTTGCGCACGGTTAATGAGGGAGCCTTGACGATCCTCGACGATGATTTTGCCGGCCTGATCGGCGAGCAGGTCGACCAATGGCCACGCCAGAACGCGCTGGGCCAGTTCATTCGCGACAGTTTCGCCAAGTTGAAGGACGACGAATGGCAGGGCCAGATCGAACTTGAGCGCGCCAACGGCATGCCGCAGGTGTTGTTGCTGCGCGGTTCGCGCCTGCCGGAGGCGAGCGGCGGCGGCGATGTCGTGGTTTTCGACGACGTGACGCGTTTGATCGCTGCTCAGCGCAGTGCAGCCTGGGGTGAAGTGGCGCGGCGTCTGGCGCACGAAATCAAGAATCCGCTGACGCCGATCCAGCTTTCCGCCGAACGTCTTCAGTTCAAGCTGTCCGGCAAACTGGTTGGCAGCGATTCCGAAATGCTGGCGCGTGGCACGCAGATGATCATCAATCAGGTGCAGGCGATGAAGCGCATGGTCGATGATTTCCGCGACTACGCGCGCTTGCCGGTGCCTGAAGTGGCACCGCTCGATCTCAATGCGCTGATCGGCGAGGTGCTGGGACTTTACGAAAGCTCGTCGGCGGTGATCGAAAGCCGGCTGGCCAACGATTTGCCGAAGATACTGGGCGATGCCACGCAATTGCGTCAGGTAATCCATAATCTTCTGCGAAACTCCGAAGATGCCCTCGAGGGGCGCGACGACATGCGTATCACGGTGGTCACCGAGCTGGCCGGAACGACGGCACGTCTGTTGATCGCCGACAACGGGCCGGGTTTTCCGGTCGAACTGCTGCCGCGCATCTTTGAACCCTATGTCACCACCAAGGTTCGCGGCACGGGCCTTGGCTTGCCCATCGTCAAGAAGATTGTCGAGGAACACCAGGGCAGTATCGAAATCAGCAATGCACCGGCGGGCGGTGCGCGGATCGACATCCGCCTGCCCTTGGTGAAGGAGGAAGCAAAGCATGGCAATCATTCTGGTCGTTGACGACGAAGTCGGCATTCGCGAGCTGCTGTCGGAAATCCTGATCGACGAGGGCTACGACGTGCGACTGGCCGAAAACGCCACGGCGGCGCGTCGCATCCGCGGCGAACTGCGTCCCGATCTGGTGTTGCTCGACATCTGGATGCCCGATACCGATGGTATTTCGTTGCTCAAGGAATGGCACGCAGCCGGGCATCTCAATATGCCAGTGGTGATGATGTCGGGGCACGGCACTATCGACACGGCGGTCGAGGCGACGCGCTTTGGCGCTTTCGATTTTCTCGAAAAGCCGATTGCCCTGCAGAAGCTCCTGTCGACGGTGCAGAAGGCGCTCAAGCACGATACGCCGCCCCCGCGCCCACCCCTCACCCTGGAAGCCTTCGGCCGCTCGACCATCGTCAAGGAGTTCAAGCGTCGCCTCGAACAGGCGGCCGCCAAAACGCCAGTATTGCTGCTCAAGGGGGCTGTCGGCGGCATGGCCGAGATCTGCGCACGCACCCTGAAGGCGCCCCGTGCACCCTGGCTGGATCTCTCCAGTGTGAGTAGCGCCCTGACCCAGGAAACCCTGGAAAAACTCGGTGGCGGCGTGCTCTTCGTTCCCGATCTGGCGGCGCTCGGCAAGATGCAGCAGATGAATCTTGCGTTTGCGGTCGACCGTCTGGAAAGGCTCAATTTGCAGCTTTTCGCGGCCACGGTCACGCCTTTGAACGTACTCGGAGAAAATGGCTGGGACAGCAAGCTGCTGGCGCGCCTCGGCGAGGTCTGGCTGACCCTTCCTTCATTGGCCGGCCATGCCGATGAACTACCGGAGATTGCCGGTCTGTTGTTAACCAACTTCGTCGAGCGGGGCGAGGTTCAGCCCCGACGCTTCTCGACCGGCGCACTCAATGCCTTGCGTACACAGCCCTGGCAAAACCGTCCGGAGGCCAGCTGGGGCGACCTCTATGGCCTGGTTCGCAACCTGGCGCTGACCTCGCTGGACGAGGAAATTTCGGCCGACGACGTGCAGCGCGTGATGCCGCGGGAGGAGGAAGCGGATCATGAGCTCGGTTCCTTGCTGCCGCTGCTCGACCAACCCTTGCGTGAAGCGCGTGATGCGTTCGAGAAGCTTTATTTCGAGCACCATTTGCGTCTCGAAGGTGGCAATATGACAAAACTCGCGGAACGCTCCGGCCTGGAGCGCACGCACCTGTACCGCAAGCTGAAACAGCTTGACGTCAAGCTGGGCAAACGCGGCGAAGAATAATCCGGCACCAGCCGGGGTGGGGGGCGACATGAAAGTCATTATTCTGGGGGCTGGCCAGGTGGGAGCCAGCGTCGCCGAAGGTCTGGTGTCGGAAGAGAACGACATCACCGTGGTCGATAACGATGCCGCGCGTCTGGCGATGCTGCAGGACAGGCTTGATCTGCGTACGGTCACCGGCAACGGTGCGGTGCCATCGGTCATGCGCAACGCCGGCGCCGAAGATGCCGACATGATCATCGCCGTTACCCCGAGCGACCAGATCAACCTCGTCGCCTGCAAGCTGGCACACACCGTTTTCAACGTGCCGACGCGGATTGCCCGCCTGCGTTCGCGCGATTTTCTTGAAGATGCGAGTCTGCTGAGTGCGGAAAACTTTGCCGTCGACTTCGCGCTTTGCCCGGAGCAGGTCATTACCGAGTACATCCGGCGCCTGATCGAATTTCCCGAGGCCTTGCAGGTGCTCAACTTCGCGCGCGGCCGGGTCTGTCTCGTCGCAGTTCGCGCCTATGAAGGGGGAATGCTGGTTGGCAAGCCGATCAAGGCCATGCGTGAGCACCTGCCGCCGGAGATGGATGCCCGCATCGCAGCGATCTTCCGTGGCGACCAGCCGGTTTTTCCCGAGGGCGACACGGTCATTGAGGCCGGCGATGAAGTCTTCCTGCTTGCCGCCGCCGAACACATCCGTCCCGTCTTGCGTCAGTTGCGGCGGATGGTGACACCGGTCGAGCGCATCATGATCGCTGGCGGCGGCAACATTGGCCTGCGCGTTGCGAAGGCACTCGAAAAGCGCTATGAGGTCAAGATCGTCGAGGGACGCAGCGAACGCGCCGAGGCCATTGCCGGCGAACTCGACCGCACGTTGGTGCTGCTGGGCGACGCGACCGACGAGGAGTTGCTCGAGCAGGAAAACATCGGCGAAATGGACCTCTTCCTTGCGCTGACCAACGACGACGAAGACAACATCATGGCCGGCAACCTGGCCAAGCGTCTCGGCGCCAAGCGGGTGGTCGCGCTGATCAACCGCCGCGCTTACGCCGAGATGATCGAGGGGGGGCCGATCGACATCGGTATTTCGCCGGCTCAGGTCTCGATCGGCACGTTGCTCGCTCACGTCCGCCAAGGCGATGTCGCCGAGGTACATTCGCTACGGCGCGGCGCCGCCGAGGCCCTCGAACTGATCGCCCATGGCGACGCCAAGACGTCCAAGGTGATCGGCAAGCGCATCGACCAGATCGACTGGCCGCACGGCGTGACCGTGGCGGCGCTGGTGCGCAATTTTGACCGCTCCGTGATTGTCGGCCAGACCGACGACTGGACATCGATCACCCGCCACGGTGAGGTGGTGATTGCCCATCACGACACGGTGATCGAGCCGGACGACCACGTCATCGTCTTCTGCACCCGCAAAAAGCTGGTGAAAAAGGTCGAAAAGCTGTTCCAGGTCGGTTTCCACTTCTTCTGAGGCGTCAACCGTGACACGTTTTGCTCCCGTCTACCGGGCGTTGGGCATGATCATCATGCTCTTTGGGCTGACCATGCTGGCGCCGCTGATTCTCTCCTATGCCATGGACGACGGCGCCCAGACGGCTTACGACGAAGCCTTTGCGTTGACCATGCTGTGCGGCGGATTCCTTTGGTATCGCTACCACAATAGCAAGCGCGACCTCGCGATCCGCGACGGCTTCCTGATGGTGGTACTGGTGTGGACCGTACTGCCGGCTTTCGCCGCCATTCCGCTTATGATCCATCTTGGGATCAGTCACACCGATGCCTATTTCGAGACCGTTTCCGGCTTGACCACGACCGGCTCGACTGTACTGTCCAATCTCGACACGCTGCCTATGTCGATCAACCTCTGGCGTTGCCAGTTGGTGTGGGTTGGCGGGATGGGGCTGATCGTGCTGGCCATTGCGATCCTCCCGCTGCTTGGTATTGGTGGTCGCCAGATGTTCAAGGCTGAAACACCGGGGCCGATGAAGGACGCCAAGATGACCCCGCGCATCGCCGAAACGGCGAAGGGCCTCTGGCTGGTCTACCTCGGCGTCACGATAGCCTGCGTGCTGGCCTACAAGTGGGCCGGCATGGACTGGTTCGACGCCGTCTGCCACACCTTCTCGACCATGGGCCTCGGTGGTTTCTCGACGCACGACGCGAGCTTCGGCTATTTCGACTCGCCGGCTATCGAGGGAGTTGCCATCGTCTTCATGCTGATTGCCGGCATGAATTTCGGCACCCTCTTTCTTGCCGTCAGTGGCCGCTCGCTACGCCCTTATCTGCACGATCCGGAAGCGGGGTGGTTCATCGCGGTCACGCTGGCGAGCATCTTCGTGGTCGCCATGTATGTCTGGAAGGACGGCTTTTACGCCGAGTTCGAGACGGCGCTACGCCATTCAGCGTTCAATGTTGTGTCGATTGCTACAACTACCGGCTACGCCAGCGTTGACTATGCGCTGTGGCCAATTTTCGCTCCTCTCTGGATGCTCTTCCTTTCCAGTTTCGTAACCAGCGCCGGTTCCACCGGGGGCGGCATCAAGATGATGCGCGCGCTGCTCCTTTACAAGCAGGTTTATCGCGAATTGTTGCGGGCGATGCATCCGAACGCGGTCTACAACGTCCGCGTCGGAGGGCAGATCGCGCCGCAGCCGATCCTCTTCGCCGTTCTCGGTTTCGGCTTCATGTACATGGTCAGCATCGTCTCCTTGACCCTGATCCTCGCGTTCACCGGCCTCGACATCGTCACGGCCTTCACGGCCGTGGTCGCCAGCGTGAACAATACCGGCCCGGGGCTTGGCCTGGTCGGGCCGGCGACGACCTACGAGGTACTCGAGGACTTCCAGACCTGGATCTGCATCTTTGCCATGCTACTCGGCCGACTGGAAATCTTCACACTGCTGGTGGTTCTGACCCCCGCCTTCTGGCGTAAGTGACCCGGCGCCCGGAATGGCGGATAATCCCGCCTTTGCGATTTTCTGGCGGAGTGCCCCCGTGAGCCGACCCAAGAACGACACCTTCCTGCGTGCCCTGCTGAAAGAGCCGACCGAATACACCCCGCTCTGGCTGATGCGTCAGGCCGGTCGCTATCTGCCGGAATACTGCGAAACGCGCAAACGCGCCGGCAATTTCCTGAACCTGTGCAAGTCGCCCGCCATGGCCTGCGAAGTGACCTTGCAGCCGTTGGCCCGCTACGACCTCGACGCCGCCATCCTCTTTTCCGACATCCTGACCGTGCCCGACGCCATGGGCCTCGGGTTGTATTTCGCCGAAGGCGAGGGCCCGCGCTTCGAGCGCCCGTTGCGCGAGGAGTGGGCGATCAACGACCTCGCCGCGCCCGATCCCTACGATCACCTGCGCTATGTGATGGACGCCGTAGCCGAAATTCGCCGCGCACTGGACAACTCGGTGCCGCTGATCGGCTTCTCGGGCAGCCCCTACACCCTGGCTTGCTATATGGTTGAAGGGCAGGGGTCGAGCGATTTCCGCCATATCAAGGGCATGCTCTACAACCGGCCGGACCTGTTGCACCGCATTCTGTCGGTGACCGCCGATTCGGTGACGAGCTACCTCAACGCCCAGATCGACTGTGGCGCCCAGGCGGTGATGATTTTCGACACCTGGGGCGGTTCGCTGTCGGCGGCGGCCTACGAGGAATTCTCGCTGCAATACATGCGGCGCATCGTCGCCGGCCTGATGAAGGAAAAGGATGGCCAGCGCATCCCGAGCATCGTGTTTACCAAGAACGGCGGCCTGTGGCTGGAAAAGATCGCCGATATCGGCTGCGATGCGGTCGGCCTCGACTGGACCATCGACATCGGCGAAGCGCGCCGCCGGGTTGGCGACAAGGTGGCCCTGCAGGGCAATCTCGACCCGAACGTGCTGTTCGCACAACCGGAAATCGTCGCTGCCGAAGCGAAGAAGGTGCTCGACAGCTTCGGCCCCGGCAATACCGGCCACGTTTTCAACCTGGGCCATGGGATTTCGCAATTCACGCCGCCGGAAAGCGTGAATGCGCTGGTCGAGGCGGTGCATACGCATAGCCGTCTGCTGCGTAAATAAGGCAAGAATGGCCGGGCGGGAATTTACTTATGCACAGAATCGTGCATCCCGCTCGGGAAAATTTACCAACAAGCCCTTGACAGCAGAAATTTTTGTTAACGTATTGATTTAATGGAATTTGTTATTTTGCCTAATATTTCGGCAAATTCACAAAATCCTTACCGAATCGCTACTTAGCGAATCTTCCAAAAAGCAATCCACAAAGTTATCCACAGTTTTTGTGGACAAGCCGAAAAACCTTGAATTTCTAGGGTTATTCCGGTATCACGAGAAACCGGCCATGCCTGTCCTACGTGTCGCCCTCGATTTGCCGTTGCATCGTCTGTTCGACTACGTCGCGCCGGAAGCGTCGAACGCCGATGTCGGCTACCGCGTGCGGGTGCCGTTTGCCCGGGGTGAACGTATCGGCGTCATTGTCGAGGTCTCAGGGATGAGCGACTGGCCGCTGGAACAACTGAAGGCGGCCGGGGAAATCCTCCGCGACCTGCCGCCGCTACCGAACGACTTTTTCAGCCTCTGCGAATTTGCGAGCACTTACTATCAAGCCCCACTCGGTGAAGTGGTGTTGCAGGCCTTGCCGGCCGGGCTTAAACGGGTGGCAGCGACTAGCCGCCGCAAGGGTCGCGCCGAGCCTAAGCAAGCGGCTGCACCCGTTCCTGACCTGACGGCGGAGCAGCGTGCGGTGCTCGACATGATCGACATCCGTTCCGGTTTCGCCGCCCACCTGCTGCATGGTGTGACCGGTAGCGGCAAGACCGAGGTCTATCTCCGTCTGATCGAGCAGGTGCTGGCAGCCGGCCGGCAAGTGTTGCTGCTGGTGCCGGAAATCAACCTGACGCCGCAACTTGAAAGCCGGGTGCGCGCGCGCTTTCCCGCGGCGGGCGTTGTTTCGCTGCACAGCGAGTTGGCTGAAGCGGCGCGCGAACGCAATTGGCGCGCCGCCTTTGCCGGCGAAGTAAGCATTGTGCTCGGTACCCGGCTGGCGATTTTCACGCCCATGCCCCATCTCGGCTTGATTGTTGTCGATGAGGAACACGACCCGTCGTTCAAGCAGCAGGACGGCATGCGCTATTCGGCGCGCGATGTCGCGGTTTTCCGGGCGCGCCAGCTTGGCATTCCCATTCTGCTTGGTTCGGCAACGCCCTCGCTGGAGTCCTGGGCCAATGCGCAGGGCCGGCGCTACACGTTGCTGAGCTTGCGCGAGCGCGCCAACCCGGCCGCCATGCTGCCTGCGGTCGACCTGCTGGATACGCGCAAAATGGTGCTCAAGGAAGGGGTCAGCGAACCCTTGATTGCCGCCATCAAGGAACGTCTGGCGCGCGGTGAGCAGAGTCTGGTTTTCCTCAACCGCCGTGGCTATGCGCCGGTTTTGACCTGCACGGCGTGTGGCTGGGTGTCGCGGTGCAAGCGCTGCGCGGCCAATCTGGTGCTGCATCTGGCGGAACGCCGCTTGCGCTGCCACCACTGCGGTTTCGAAAACCGCGTGCCGAAAGCCTGTCCGACTTGCGGCAACCAGGACATTCATCCCTTTGGCCGGGGTACGCAGCGGGTCGAGGTCTGGTTGCAGGAGCAATTCCCGGAGGCGCGCATCCTGCGCGTCGACCGCGATTCGGTGAAGAGCCGCAAGCAGTGGGAGGCGGTGCTCGAACGCATCCACGGAGGCGAGGCCGACATTCTGGTCGGCACGCAGATGCTGGCCAAGGGCCACGATTTCCCGAGGCTGACGCTGGTTGGTGTGCTGGGCGCCGATGCCGCGCTGTTCGCCGCCGACTGGCGCGCGCCGGAGCGCATGTTCGCCCAGCTGATGCAGGTGGCCGGACGGGCCGGGCGGGCCGAACTGAAAGGCGAGGTGCTGATCCAGACCGAGTACCCGGATCACCCCTTGTATTCGGCGCTAGTTGCCCACGATTACCCGGGCTTTGCCGCCGCGCTGCTCAAGGAGCGCGAGCAGGCCGGTTTTCCGCCCTACGCCTTCCAGGCCATGCTGCGCGCCGAAGCCCCGGCAATGGCCGATGCCATCGCTTTCCTGACCACCGCTTGCGCGCTGCCGGTGGTGCAGGAGCACCCCAACGTGGCGCTTTACGATCCGGTGCCGATGAAGCTGTCGCGGCTGGCCAGTCTGGAACGCGGGCAACTGCTCGCCGAATCAGCTTCGCGCCCGGCGCTGCAAGCCTTTCTGCCGCGCTGGCGGGAGGCCATCGAAGGCATCAAGGCGCCGTCAAAGCTGCGCTGGCATCTCGAAGTTGACCCGCTGGAATTCTGATTTTTGCCCTTTTATGACCGTCGACCGCAACCGACCAGCCAGCTGAAGGCGGCGATCTGGCCGCCGAGCAAAGTCAGGAAACCGGTGCGGAAGGCGCTGTCGGCAGTCCACCCGGCGGCCTGAAGCAGGTCGACCAAGGCACCGAAACCCCATTGCAGGCCGAAGGCGCCGGCGAAGACGAGCAGGTTGAGCGCGGTGTTGGCGCGTCCCGAGAGTGCCGGCGGGAACGTCTGGGCGACCAGCGAGTAGGCGATGTTGGACAACGAAAAGCAGGCGCCGAGCACCGGCCACAGCCAGTCGCTGCCGCGCCCGGGGAACAGGGTGATGGCGCCGAGGCTGACGATGGCGGCCAGCATGGCGCCGAGATAGACGCGTTCAAGCTTGACCCCGCGCCGCACCAGCAGGGTGGCGAAAAAGCCCATGAAGAGGAAGCCGGCGAGCATGGCGCCGCTCATCCAGGTCAGGCGGGCGGCGATCGCGTTGCGGTCGAGCTGTTCGATGACGCTCATCCAGCGCGTCGCCCACAGGCCCTGGACGGCCATGAAGCCGCCAGTCATCCAGAAGCCCATCGGGGCATAGCGCCAGAAATGACGGCTGCCGAAAACCTGGCGGACGCCGGCCAATTGCTCGGCGAGACCGGCGCCCTTGGGGCCTTCCTTGTCCGGCACGAACCACCACAGGGCGGTGGCGACCAGCAGCGTGATCACCGCCAGCGCCAGCATGATCTCGCGCCAGCCGGCGAAGCCGAGCGCCAGTTCGAGCGGTTTCGAGGCGGCAAGGGCGCCGAGGCCACCGGAAGCCATGATCCAGCCGGTCAGCGAGGCCTGGCGCTCGGGCGGAAACCATTGCGAAAAGGCCTTGAACGAGGCCATCAGGCAGGCCGAGACGCCAAGGCCGATCAGCGCCCGGCCGATGGCAAGACCGCTCAGGGTGTCCGACCAGGCGAAGGCGGCGGCACCGGCGGCGGCGATCAGCAGTAGCGCGGATTCGACACGGCGTGGCCCGAAGCGGTCGAGCATCATGCCGAGCGGCAGTTGGGCGGCGCCAAAGGCGAGGAAGTAGGTGCTGGTCAGCAGCCCCAGCGCGTTGTCGCCAAGGCCTAGGTCGCGCGCCAGCACGGGGCCGATGACGGCGTTCGCCGTGCGGTAGAGGTAGGAAAGGAAATAGCCGGCGGCGAAGGGCAGGAAGAGGCGCTGCCACAACTGGCGGTTGTCGAGCGTCACTGGTCGCTCTCCGGTTTCACGTGGAACGCCCCCATCTGCGGAGCGGTGGCGCCCGGCTGCTTTTCCAGCCAGCTTATCCGGTCGAGAATCTTGCGTTGCCAGCCGCTGGCGATGCCCGGCGCGGCGGCCAGTTGCCTGAGCGTTTCGAGGGCTGGCCGGTGCTCTTGCCACAGCGACATCGCGGCGGCGAGGGTCGGGGTGGCGGGGGCCGGTTCGATCAGATCGAGCGATGCATCGGGTGCTACCGTTCCCGGCTGCACGACGCGGAAATACCAGCCGGTCAGGCGCTGTTCGGCAATGAAGGCGGCCATGCCGTCAACGCCGAAACGGTCATCGATCTTCCAGCACGGGCTGCGTGGCTGGCAGAGTTGCAGGCGGGCATCGCCGAGCTGGAAGATGTCGCCGACGCGAACCTGCGTTTCGTCGAGGGTGGGGCTGGAAATGTTTTCGCCCAGGCTGCCGGGGAGCAGTTCCCCGGCAGCCTCCGGGAACCGGGCGGCGAGCCGCGCGTAGTGGGCGGCCGGGTAGAGATGGACGGCCTTTTCCGGCCCGCCGTGTACGCGGCGGTCGGCTTGCTGGTCGCCAGCGAAACCTTCGGCGCCAAGAAGCAGTGGCGCACGCACCGGGTGCTTGAACATGCCGGTTGGCCGGCCACTTTCAGGGAGCGGGGCGATGCCGCCGGTGAAGAGGGAGATGTTTGCCATGGTCCCCCGATTTTGCCATCAATCCCAGAGCCATGCCGCGCCGCGCACCCCCGAGGAATCCCCATGGACAGGCGGAACGATTCTGGTATGGAATTCGCCCGAAAATACCTGTCGACCGCAACAGGCCGGCAGGTTGCGGTACAGGCGCGCCAGATTGGAAAGGCCGCCGCCGAGGACGATGACTTGCGGGTCAAGGATGTTGATGACGCCGGCCAGCGCGCGGCCGAGGCGTGCTTCGTAGCGCCGGAGCGTCGCTTCGCAGGCCGGGTCGCCGCCTGCGGCGCGTTGGTCGATCTGCGCCGGATCGAGGGTTTCGCCGGTATGCTGGGTGTGGTCGCGCGTCAGCGCCGGCCCGCACAAGTAGGTCTCGATGCAGCCATGGCGGCCGCAATAGCACGCCGGCAGCGGAAGGTCGTCGGCGGTCGGCAGCGGCAGCGGGTTGTGTCCCCATTCGCCGGCGATGGCGTTGGCGCCGGCCAGCACGTGGCTGCGAACGACGATGCCGCCGCCGACGCCGGTGCCGAGAATGACGCCGAAAACGACCTCGGCGCCGCGTCCGGCGCCATCGATGGCTTCGGAAAGGGCAAAGCAGTTGGCGTCGTTGGCCAGGCGGATCTCGCGCTGGAGCAGTGCTTCCAGATCGGCCCGTAGCGGACGGCCGTTCAGGCAGGTCGAGTTGGCGTTCTTGATTTGCCCGTCCGCCAGCGATTCGGCGCCGGGGATGCCGATGCCGACTGTGCCGCGTTGGCCCAGTTCGGCTTCGACAGTGGCGAGCAGCCCGGCAACGGCGGCGAGGGTGGCCGCGTAATCACCCTGCGGGGTCGCAACCCGGCGGCGCACAAGCTGATGGCCAGCCGCGTCCAGTGCGACGATCTCGATTTTGGTGCCGCCGAGATCGACGCCGATGCGCAAACGTTTCAAACGCGAACCGCCACGCCTTTCACGTTGCCATAAGTGGTGGTCATGGTGCGCAATACGCTGGCGCCGACGTCGAGCATCAGCAGGAACAGGTTGCGCTCGCTATAGAGGCACATGGACCCGGCGATGCCGTATTTCTCGGCCATGGCCGGGGCCAAGGGGGCATAGCGATCTTCGATGGATTGCTCAAGGCCGCTGTAGCCGTCGCCCAGTTCGGAATGCAGGCCATGCACTGAGACAAAGATTTTGCCGCCGATGCGCAGCTTGAGCAGCAGCTGGCGCATGACCCGGCGCGCCTGGGCGTAAGGCAGGCGGCACAATCCGTAATGCACCATGATGATGTCGAAAGGTTCGCCCGGCAGTTCGTCGGCCAGGTCGTCGAGACTGCAGGGCGCGAAGCGCGCGTTTTCGCCGATGCCGGCGGCGACGATGCGCCCCTCGATTTCCTGCCGACAGGCCGGCTCATTGGCAAGAACGATGCTGCCTTCGAGGCGGGCGAAGCGCTTGGCGAGATCGCAGCGGCGGGCGGGAATGATCAGGATGGAAGTGCGGTGATCGACGCGCTGGCGCTTCAAGCATTCTTCCAGCGCGTAGCGTTCGAGCTCGTCATTCCCCGGATCCAGGGGATTGGCGGTAATATTGGTTGTCATGAACGGACTCTCCTGCAGGCATTCTGCATGATGCGCGGGCGGTCTGACAACCTGAAGCACGGACTTGGCTAAGGAGTCACCATGTTGGTCACATTCACATCGAGCGAAACCGGCGAACTGATGATGTTCGCGGACGTGGCCGGCGCTTTGTTGCGCGCTGTCGGCAAGGAAACGACGAAGACCGGTACCTTTACCCGTGACGAAATGCTGCCTGCCGCCGAACTGTTGCGGGCGGCCGTGGCGCGCGGCGAGGCTGCCGGCAGCCCGGCAGCCGAAAACGATGAGGCGGGCGAAGCGCCGGTGACCCTCGGCCCGCGCGCCTGGCCGTTGATCGACATGCTGGAGCGCAGCAGCAAGGGCGGCGTGAAGGCCAATATCGTCTGGAAAGCCGCAGCCGATTTCTAGCCGGTTGCGCGCGGTGCCGGGCTTACTTGCGGGCGCCCGCCTTCTTGCGCCAGCGCGCGGCATCGGCTGCCGTCGGTTCGGCGAATTTCCCGCCACCGGCGTTGGCTATGTAGACCACGGCCCGCGCCACTTCAAGGTCGCTGAGTTGCGGATTGCCGCCCAGTGCCGGCATCTTGCGGAGACCGCGCAGCGCAGCCGGCACCAGATCGTCCAGTCCTTCGCGCACCAGTTTTCCCCAGCGTTTCCTGTCGCCCAGGCGCGGCGCATCGTGCTTGCCGCTGCCATGGCATTCGCTGCATACGGCTTCGTAAACGTCGACGCCGCTCTTTTCCTGAGCGAGCGCAGGCAGAGCGAGGCCGGCGAGCATGGCGCCAAGGATGCCGGAAAGCAAACGCATGAGATTGATCCCCCGGGGTGTGCGTGGAACGCTCATTTTAGAGCGATAGTTTGTGCATGAAGAATTGTCTAGCGATCATTTTGGCCGGTTTTTTGGTGTCGACCGCAACCGGCGCCGCGCCGCCACGCGTGGCGGTCGATGTCGGCCACACGCTGGCCGATCCCGGGGCGAGCAGCGCGCGCGGGCGCAGCGAATTCGCCTTCAACCTCGATTTCGCCAAGGTGCTGGCGGCCGCGTTGCGGGCCGAGAAGATCAAGGTGCAGGAGGTCAATTTCGACGGCCTCATCGGCAGCCTGGCCGAGCGGCCGGCGCAGGCGCGCGGCAGCGATTTCTTCATCGCCGTCCACCACGATTCGATTGCCGCCGACTACCTGGAGTTCTGGGACTGGGACGGCGAGGAGGCGAGCTACACGACGCTGAAACGCGGGTTCGGCATTTTCGTTTCGCGGCGCAACCCGGAACTCGCGGCCAGCCTGCGCTGTGCCTCGGCGATGGGGGCCATGCTGCGCCGCGCCGGCTTCGCGCCGACCCCGTGGCACGCGCGCAAACACCAGCCGGCCGACGCCGACAACGGCGTCTGGTACTACGACAACCTGGTCGTGCTGCACAAGGCGACTTTCCCGGCCGTGCTGTTCGAGGCTGGGGTCATCAAGCATCGCGAAGAGGAGTTGGAACTGCTCGATCCCGAGCGCCAGGCGCGCATGGCGGACGCGCTGGCGACCGGGATCGCCGCCTGCCTGGCGGTCAAATGAAAATCGGCTCGGGGGTCAGGTCGACCGCGAACTTTTCGCGCACCGCCGCCTGCACTGCCGCCATCGTGCGCCGCACGTCGGCACCCGTCGCGCCGCCGTGGTTGACCAGAACCAGCGCCTGTTTTTCGTACATGCCGACCGGGCCGAGGCGCTTGCCCTTCCAGCCCGCCTGCTCGATCAGCCAGCCGGCGGCCAGCTTGACGCGGCCGTCGGGCTGCGGGTAACAGGGCAGGCCCGGGTAATTGGCGGCCAGCGTTGCTGCCCGCGTGGCGTCGACCACCGGGTTGTGGAAGAAGCTGCCGGCGTTCGGCGTCTCCGCCGGGTCGGGCAGCTTGCGCCGGCGAATGGCGACGATGGCATCGGCAACCTCGCGGGGCGTCGGCACGGCGATTTTGCGGGTGGCCAGTTCTTGGGCGACATCGGCATAGCGGAGATTGGCGACCCAGGCTTTGGGCAGACGAAAGACTACCTGGGTAATCGCCAGGCGCCCGCTGAGATGCCAGCCTTCCTGCTTGAACAGGCTGTCACGGTAGGCGAAACGGCATCGGTTGCGGTCGACGGTCAAAAATGCCCGTTTTTCAAAGTCCCAGGCAGTCAGCGAGTGAAAGCGCTCGCCGACTTCCAACCCGTAGGCGCCGATATTCTGGATCGGCGCGGCGCCTACCGTGCCGGGAATCAGGCTCAGGTTTTCCAGCCCCGGCCAGCCCTGCGCCAAGGTCCATTGCACGAAGTCGTGCCAGTTCTCGCCGGCCCCGGCCTCGATGTACCAGGCGTCGGCATCTTCGCTCAGCAGGCGGCGTCCGGGAATCGCCATGTGCAGCACAAGCCCTTCGAAATCGCCGGTGAGCACCAGATTGCTGCCGCCGCCGAGGATGAAGCGGCGTTGCGCGGCGAATTCCGGAGTGGCGAGCTGTGCGGCCTCGACGATGCGCGCATAGCTGGTCGCACGGGCAGGCAGCGCCAGGGTATTGCAGGCGGAAAGATCGACGCCGGTGCGGCACAGGTCGGGCATCAGCGGATCACCAGATGTTCGCCGGCGCGGGCGACCGGCATCGCGAAATCAAAGCGGTCGACGTCGGCGCACAATTCAAGGTCGGCCAAGGACAGGTTGGGCCAGTCGGAAGCCCCGAAGCGGCGCCCGAAATCGGAAGTGCGCACCCGTAGCGCATAGTGCGCGGGGTCGGCTGCCTGGCCGCTCAGCAGCGCCTCGATATAGTCGGCGCAAGCAATATCCTCGTCGCCATCGCGGTCAACCCATTCGCCGGTGATGACCAGACAGACATCCTGCGTGCCGCTGGCGGCGATTGCCTGCGCCGTAGCGCGCGCGCAGACCAGGCTGGCGGCATAGAGATGCCGCGCCGCGGTGAAATGCTGCAGGCCGCGTACCCCGGCGGCCGTGCTGAGCACTACCGGCCGTCCGCGCAAGTCCTCGTCCAGTAGCCGGGCAGGGGAGTTACCATGATCGAATTCAGCAATTGGGTCGCCGCCGGCAATCGCACCGACCGATACCGAGTGCGCCAGACGATCGTTCAACGCCAGCGCCGCGGCGATCCCCTCCACCGGGTAAATGGCCGTGGCGCCCCGCGCCAAGGCTACGGCTGCGGTCGTGAAAGAGCGCAGCACGTCGATGACCACGACGGTGTCGTGGACAAGGGCCCTGTCCTGCAGGCGGTTCAGGAAGCAGCGCGAGAATTGCATTGGCGTTGGCGACCAGCTTTCAAGTCACGACGGTTGCGATGCGAGGCCACTAAAGCAACGGCGCCAGCCAGTATTCGGCGTCCTTGATCGACATGCCTTTGCGCTTCGCCCAGTCTTCGAGCTGGTCGCGGCCGATTTTCGGGATTGCGAAATATCTTGCCGCCGGGTGGCCGATGTAGAAGCCGGAGACCGAGGCGGCCGGGGTCATCGCACAGGATTCGGTGAGGCCCATGCCGGCGTTGGCTGGGGCGTCGAGCAGCGCGAATAGTTCGCGCTTGGCGGTGTGATCGGGGCAGGCCGGGTAGCCAGGGGCGGGGCGGATGCCCTTGTATTGCTCGGCGATCAGCGCGTCGTTGTCGAGGCTTTCATCGCCGGCATAGCCCCAGTAGTACGTGCGTACCCGCAGGTGCAGCCATTCGGCGGCGGCTTCGGCAAGGCGGTCGGCCAGGGCCTTGAGCATGATCGCCGAATAGTCGTCATGCGCCGCCTCGAATTCGGCGACCCGGGCTTCGATGCCGAGGCCGGCGGTCACCGCGAAGGCGCCGACGTAGTCGCGCTCGCCGAC
>JAEUOH010000021.1 GCA_016790845.1 Dechloromonas sp. | reverse complement strand
TTGCCGGTGTCGCCGTTGACTCCCGAATGTGGCGCGTAGCGCGATGGCACTGTGCATCGCTGCGTCCGGGCGCCGTTGCCCGGAATGGATGGAAGCAAGTTTCAAACCGGTATTTGCGCCAGGTTGACGACGATCTGTTCGGTTGCGGTCGACCTGGTACGTGGCGGTATTTTGAATTGAACGAGGCCGTGCGACGAGTGCGGCGCGGTCATCGGCAATTTCATCGAGGGGGCGACGTCCGAGACGCGTCTTGAGCTGCGCGTCGGAAAGAGGGAAGCGGTTAAGCCAGGCGGCTTGCTGCTGCTTCAACGCGATATCCCAGGCAACTGGAACTCGGGAATTTATTGCGCTGCGCGAACGCGGGGATGCGATCGGGAAGGCAGCGGGCACTCAGGTCGCTAGACGCTGATGACCTGGTGGCGGGAAGAACGGCTACAGGTAGATGACTGCCGGGAATACGGCACCGGCCAGCACAAGAACCAGCCATTCAAGATTGTGGCGGGCGAGGTAGCCGGTGAAATGCAGAACCAGAATGGCGATGGCGACAACATAAAACAACGCGAACAGCATGTGGAATTCCCTCGGAGATCGTTTTTGTTTCGGACTGCTTGCTGATTATGACCAAATTTGCCGCGTCCGCCTAGCCGGTGTCGTTCAGTCGGTGAAGCGCATCGACAGATCGAGCGCCTTGACATCCTTCGTCAGCGCGCCGACCGAAATGCGGTCGACGCCGGTTTCGGCAATGCCGCGTATCGTTTCCAGGCTGACGTTGCCGGAGGCTTCAAGCACCGCCTGACCGGCATTGATGAGCGTGGCTTCCCGCATCATGGCCAGCGTGAAATTGTCGAGCAGGATCATCTTGGCGCCGGCGGCCAGCGCAATTTTCAGCTCGTCCAGCGATTCGACCTCGACCTGGATGAACTTGCAGCGGTCGACGGCATTTTTCGCGGCAATTTCGGCGGCGGCTAGCGCTTGGGGAATGCCGCCGGCAGCGTGGATGTGGTTTTCCTTGATCAGGATCGCGTCCCACAGTGCCAGCCGGTGGTTGCCGCCACCGCCGCAGCGCACCGCGTATTTCTGCGCGATGCGCAGGCCGGGCAGGGTCTTGCGGGTGTCGACGACCTGCGCCTTGGTACCGGCGATCGCGTCGGCGTAAACGCGTGCCTTGCTGGCGACGCCGGAAAGCATCTGGAGAAAATTCAGCGCGCTGCGCTCGGCGGAAAGGAGGGCTCTGGCATCGCCGCGAATTTCACACAGCAACTGGTTGGGTGAGATCGGGTCGCCATCCTCGGCATGCCAGACGATTTCCGCCGTCGGGTCGAGTTCGGTGACGCAGCGCGCGAACCAGGCGCGGCCGCAGAGCACGCCGGCTTCACGCGAGATGACGGCGGCGCGGGCGAGACGTCCGGCCGGGATCAGGCTGGCGGTCAGGTCGCCCGGGCCGATGTCCTCGGTCAGGGCGGCATCGACATTGCGGGTGATTTCGGCGACAAGCGGGTAATCGAATTCGATGGACATAGGCGTAACGAATCGGCATGCTGGGAGTATGAATTGTACCGTCTGGGGGTGGCATGTCCGAAGCAATCGGTGTCTTTCATGTGAGTATCGGTGTGCTGGCTGCATTCGCAGTCGCCCTGTTGCTGGTCTATGTGTACGTGCGCGATGTCACCCAGAAGCGTCATACCGTGTTGCGCAACTTTCCGGTCATCGGCCGCTTGCGTTTCTTCTTCGAGGATCTCGGCGAATATTTCCGCCAGTATTTTTTTCTGGGCGATCGCGAGGAAATGCCATTCAACCGTGCGACCCGGGCCTGGGTTTACCGGATGGCGAAGAACGAAGGCGGCATCCTTGGCTTCGGTTCGACTTATGACCTGACCCAGCCCGGCGCCCTGGTATTCGTGAACGCGGCGTTCCCGGTACTGGACGGCGAGCACCAGCCGACGCCGCCCCTGATCATCGGCGATGGCTGGTGCGACAAGCCTTTCGTCGCCCGATCGCTGATCAACATCAGCGGCATGAGCTACGGCGCCATTTCGCAGCCTGCGGTGCGTGCGCTGTCGCGCGGCGCGGCGCTGGCCGGTTGTTATATGGATACCGGCGAGGGCGGGCTCAGCCCCTATCATCTCGAAGGCGGCTGCGACGTGATCTACCAAATCGGAACCGCCAAGTACGGCGTGCGCGACGAACACGGCAAGCTGGATCTCGACAAGTTGCGCACGATGGCGGCGCATGAAAACGTGCGCGCCTTCGAGATCAAGTTGTCGCAGGGCGCCAAGCCGGGGAAGGGCGGCGTGCTGCCGGCAGCCAAGGTGACCGAGGAGATCGCGGCGATACGCGGCATACCGTTCGGCAAGGATTCGCTGTCGCCGAACCGCCACCCGGAAACCGGGAACATGGACGAGTTGCTCGACATGGTGACGCAGGTGCGGGAAATTACCGGCAAGCCGGTTGGCATCAAGACGGCAGTCGGCGGCTGGCAGTTCATGCACGAACTGGTCGAATCGGTGAGTCGTCGGGGGCTTTACAGCGCGCCGGATTTCCTGGCAATCGACGGCGGTGAGGGTGGTTCCGGGGCTGCGCCGCAGGCGCTGGCCGACCACATGGCGCTATCGATCAACGAGGCCTTGCCCAGGGTGGTCGATGCGCTGATCGAGAGCGGCTTGCGCGAGCGCATCAAGGTCATCGCCTCCGGCAAACTGGTGACGCCGGCCAAGGTGGCCTGGGCGCTGGCCTGTGGTGCCGATTTCGTGAATTCGGCGCGCGGCTACATGTTCTCCCTCGGTTGCATCCAGGCGTTGCGCTGTCACCAGAACACCTGTCCGACCGGCATCACGACCCATGACCCGCGCCTGCAGCGCGGTCTTGTCGTCGAGGACAAAGCCGAGCGCGTTGCCGCCTACACGCGCAACATGAACAAGGAAGTCGAGATGATTGCCCACGCCTGCGGGCTCAAGCACGCGCGGGAATTCCGCCGGGAGCATGTGCGTATCGTTCAGCCCAACGGCCAGAGCATGGCGCTCAACATGCTTTACCCGTATCCACCCACTCGTTGAACACCCGACGTGCAGCGTCGATCGCTTCACCAGCCGTCAGGCCGATGGGGCCGACCCCTTTGGCGACCAGTCGGTCGGCCGCCGCGCCGTGCAGATGAACGCCGGCCAACAGGGCGCTGACCGCCGGCCAGCCCTGGGCGAGCAGCGCGACGATCAGGCCGCTCAATACGTCGCCCATGCCGGCCGTCGCCATGCCCGGATTGCCGGTGGAATTGACCCAAAAACGGCCGTCGACCGCAGCAAGCACAGTGCCGCAGCCTTTCAGCGCGACATGGCAGTGATAGCGTTCGGCGATTTCGCGCGCGGCGGCGTAGCGGTCGGCCTGCACCTCAGGTGTGGTACATTCGAGCAGGCGCGCGGCTTCGGCCGGGTGTGGCGTCAGAATGGCCGGATTGCCACGGCTGGCCAGCGCGACGCGCAGATTGCCTTCGCTGGCCACCAGGTTGAGCGCATCGGCATCGAGCAGCAGCGGTAGTTCGCCGGCGATGGCGGTATCGAGCAGGGTGATCGCTTCGAGCCCGATACCGAGGCCGGGGCCGCAGGCGAGGGCCGTCAGATCGGCCTGCAACAGCGCGGACGGGCGGCGCAGCATCAGCTCGGGTTGCAGCAGGTCGCAGGCCGGTGGATTGGGGTCGAGCAGCCCGAGATAGACGCGGCCGGCGCCCAGCTTGAGCGCGGCGCGGCCAGCCAGAAAGGCTGCGCCGACCATCGATTGCGCACCGCCCAAAATGCCGGCGCTACCGAAGCTACCCTTGTGGCTGTTCAGGTGGCGCGGGCGCAGATGGGCGACAAAGTCGGCCAGGGCGAGCCGGTAGCCATCGGCCGAAACTTCCTCGGTCGGTGTCAGGTCGAGGGCGGCAACGCGTAGTTCGCCACAACAATCCGGACCATCAGCGGTCAGCAATCCGGGTTTGGTGGCGATGAAGGTCACGGTGTGGCTGGCCTCGATGCAAGGCGAGAAGGCGTGGCCGGTATCGGCATCGAGCCCGGAAGGACAGTCCAGCGCCAGAAGCGGGCAGCCGTCGCGCGTTGCTGCCTCGTTGGCGGTCACGATCCAGTCGGCGTAATGCCCGGCCGGTGCGCGGGCCAGGCCAATGCCGAACAGGCCGTCGATGATCAAGGCCCAGCGGCGGTCGTCAGGAATGCGGTCGATGGTGCTGCCACCCGCGTCGACGAAGCGCTGCCGGGCGGCGGCGGCATCGCGCGGCAACTTGTCGGGATCGCCCGCGAAGACGACGCAGGTTTCGAAAAAGCGCTCACGCAGCAGACGCGCGGCCTCGAAAGCATCGCCGCCATTGTTGCCCGGCCCGGCAAGAACGAGCACGGGCCGTTCGCGCTGGACGGCAAGTTCCGCTGCCCAGACTGCGGCGGCGGCGCCGGCGCGCTGCATCAGCGGTTCGTCGTTGTGCGCCGCTTCGATCCGGCGCAGGGTCTGGCTGCGGTAGAGGGCGTTGTCCATGCGTCGATTCTAGCGCCAAATCTGCCGCGCCAGCCGGATGGTGGCGGCGTGGATGGCGACGGTGTCGTCGATCTGCCGCGCATAGCCGCCGGCCATCGCGATGGCGACTGGAACGGCATCCGCCTTGCAGCGTGCGAAGACGCGGCGGTCACGCTCGGCCAGCCCGGCAAAGCTGAGCGCCAGGCGGCCCAGGCGGTCGTCGTGGTAGGGATCGGCACCGGCCAGATAGATGACGAGATCCGGCTGAGCAAGATCGAAAGCGGTGGCGAGGCCGTCGTCGAGATGGGTCAGGTAGGCTTCGTCGCTGCAGCCGTCGGGCAACTCGATGTCGAGATCGCTGCATTCCTTGGCGAAGGGAAAGTTGCGCGCGCCGTGGATGGAGAAAGTGAAATTGCTGTCGTCGTCGGCCAGGATGCTGGCCGTGCCGTTGCCCTGATGCACGTCGCAATCGACGACCAGGATTCGCCCGGCGCGCCCCTCGGCCTGCATGGCGCGGGCGGCCACGGCGGCGTCGTTGAAGACACAGAATCCTTCGCCGCGGTCGCGGAAGGCATGGTGCGTGCCGCCGGCCAGGTTGGCGGCTACCGTGCCGTCGGCCAGCGCGGCGCGGCAGGCGCAAATTGTGGCGCCAGCGGACCGCCGCGAGCGTTCGACCATGCCGGCGCTCCACGGAAAGCCGATGGCTTTTTGGGCCTTTTCGGGCAGTTGACCGCAACAGACCTGGCGGATGTATTCGGGATCGTGGGCGCGGGCCAATTCGTCGTCGCTGGCGGCGTGCGGCAGATGGAAATCGCCGACGGCAAAGTCGCCGCTGGCGAGCAGCGATTCGCGCAGCCGGGAGTACTTTTCCATCGGGAAGCGATGACCGGCCGGCAACGGAAGGACGAAGACATCGGTGTAGAAAAGCTGCACGGCCGATGCCTTCGGGGTGTTTAGTTCAGCGCTGCCGACATCTTGCGCCGGAACTCGCGGATCAGGTCGTCGTACTGCTCGCTGCCGCCGAGTGCCTCGAAGAGTTGCAGCATCGCCTTGCGGCCGGCGCCTTCGTCGAAGAAGCGGTCACGGACGACGACTTCCAGCGCCGCTTCCATCGCTTCACGGAAGCGGCTTTGCGCGGCATAGGCGCGGGAGAGTTCAAGGCGGGTGGCATGGTCGGCGGGATTGGCAGCCAGCCGGGCTTCGATTTCGGCCGTATCGGCGGCGCCGGCCGCCAGTGCCAGGCGGGCGCGCAGGGCGTTGGCGCGATCCGGCTCATTGGTGTACTCGCCGGCCAGCAGTTGTTTCGCTTCGTCGTTGCGGCCCAACTGCATCAGGACGTCGACTGCATCGAGCTGGATTGCCTGATCCTGCGGGTTGGTCTGGCTGGCGGCGACCAGTTTTGCCAACGCTTCGTCGAGTTTGCCTTCGGCCACCAGCGCCGCGGCTTCCTCACGCAAATTGCCACCGGGGCCGGCGGGCAGGGCGATGCGGTCGAGAAACTCGCGAATCTGGCTTTCGGGCAGGGCGCCGTTGAATTCATCGACCAGTTGGCCCTGGTACAGCACCTTGACCGAGGGAATGCTGCGCACCCCGAAATGCTGTGAAAGCTCGGGGTTTTCGTCGGCATTGACCTTGGCCAGCAGAAAGCGGCCCTTGAATTCCTCGGCCAGCTTTTCCAGCATCGGCTTCAGGACCTTGCACGGCTCGCACCAGGGTGCCCAGAAGTCGACGACGACGGGCACGGTCTCGGCCGGCTGAAGCACCTTGGCTTCGAAATCTTCGATGGAAACGTCAAATGCGAATTCGGACATGGCGGGCTACCGGTGATTGGATTGTGGCGGATTATAGTTGATCCCGGATTTGAGGAATTTGCCCCTTTCGGCTATCATTCGGCTTTCCCGCAGCCTGTCTTTCCATGACCAAATACGTTTTCGTTACAGGCGGTGTCGTGTCCTCTCTGGGCAAGGGCATCGCCGCCGCGTCGCTGGGGGCCATTCTGGAATCCCGCGGCATCAAGGTTACCCACCTCAAGCTCGACCCCTACATCAACGTCGACCCCGGCACGATGAGTCCTTTCCAGCACGGCGAGGTCTTCGTTACCGAGGATGGCGCCGAGACCGACCTCGATCTCGGGCACTACGAGCGCTTCACAAGTGCCAAGATGTCGAAGCGCAACAACTTCACGACTGGCCAGATCTATGACTCGGTGCTGAAGAAAGAGCGTCGCGGCGAGTATCTCGGCAAGACGGTGCAGGTCATCCCGCATATCACCGACGAGATCAAGGGCAAGATCAAGGCCGGCGCCGAGGGTGCCGACGTGGCCATCGTCGAGGTCGGCGGCACGGTCGGTGACATCGAGTCGCTGCCCTTCCTGGAAGCCATTCGCCAGATGGGTATCGAGGAAGGCCGCAACAACGTCTGCTACATGCACCTGACGCTGCTGCCCTACATCCCGACTGCCGGCGAACTGAAAACCAAGCCGACCCAGCACTCGGTCAAGGAGCTTCGCGAAATCGGTATCCAGCCCGATATCCTGCTGTGTCGTGCCGACCGTTCGATCCCGGTCGAGGAACGGCGCAAGATCGCGCTGTTCTGCAATGTAATGCCGGAAGCAGTGATCGAGTGCCTTGACGCCGATTCGATCTACCAGATCCCGGCCATGCTGCACCAGCAGATGATCGACGAGATCGTCTGCCACAAGCTGGGTATCCTGGCTCGGGCGGCCGACCTGGCGATCTGGAACAAGCTGGTCGAGGCACTGGAAAATCCGCAACACAAGGTGACGGTCGCCTTCGTTGGCAAGTATGTCGACCTGACCGAGTCCTACAAGTCGCTGATCGAGGCGATGAAACATGCCGGGATCCACACCCGTTGCCAGGTGGATATCATTTATCTCGACTCGGAAGACATCGAGAAACACGGTTGTGGCGTCCTGAATGGCGTTGATGCCATCCTGGTCCCCGGCGGCTTCGGTCGACGCGGTACGGAAGGCAAGATTGCCGCCATCCGCTACGCTCGCGAGAACAAGGTTCCTTATCTTGGCATTTGCCTCGGGATGCAGTTGGCGGTCGTCGAATTCGCCCGCGACGTGGCCGGCATGACCGGCGCACATTCCACCGAGTTCGTCCATGACACGCCGTACCCGGTGATCGGCCTGATCACCGAATGGCTCGATGCCTCCGGCAAGGTCGAGAAGCGTGGAGAAGACTCCGATCTCGGCGGAACGATGCGTCTCGGCGCCCAGGTCTGCAAGCTGACCGAAGGCTCGCTGGCCCGTGAAATCTATGGCGCGGCAGAGATCACTGAACGCCATCGTCACCGCTACGAAGTGAACAACACCTTGCTGGCCCAGCTCGAAGAAAAGGGCCTGAACGTGTCCGGGCGCGCACCGGGTACCGATCTCTGCGAAATGGTCGAACTGCCGGCCGATGTGCACCCGTGGTTCGTCGGCTGCCAGTTCCATCCGGAATTCACCTCCAACCCGCGTCAAGGTCACCCGCTATTTACTTCCTACGTGAAGGCGGCGCTGGCCAATCAACAGGCCAAGGGCAAATGAAGCTCTGCGGTTTCGAGGCTGGTCTTGACCAGCCTTTTTTCCTGATAGCCGGACCTTGTACGGCAGAGTCCGAGCAACTCTGCCTCGACGTCGCCGGCTACATGAAGGAAGTCTGCGGTCGACTCGGCATCAACTATATTTTCAAGGCCTCCTACGACAAGGCCAACCGCAGTTCCGGTAAATCGGTGCGCGGCTTGGGTCTGGACGAAGGGATGCGGATCTTTTCCGAAGTGCAACGCCAGATCGGCGTGCCGGTCCTGACCGACGTCCATGACATCCCGGATGTGCCGGTCGTCGCCTCGGTGGTCGATGTCTTGCAGACGCCAGCCTTCCTGTGCCGGCAGACCGATTTCATCCATGCCGTGGCGTCCTGCGGCAAGCCGGTCAACATCAAGAAGGGCCAGTTCTTGGCGCCCGGCGACATGAAGAACGTCGTCGACAAGGCGCGAGAGGTGAACAACGGTGCCGACAACCTGATGGTCTGCGAGCGCGGCGCCTCCTTCGGCTACAACAATCTGGTTTCCGACATGCGCAGCCTGGCGATCATGCGCGAAACGGGCTGTCCAGTCGTTTTCGATGCGACGCACAGTGTTCAGCTACCGGGCGGGCAGGGTTCTACGTCCGGTGGTCAGCGCGAATTCGTGCCGGTGTTGGCACGGGCAGCCGTTTCGGTCGGTATTTCCGGGCTGTTCATGGAAACTCATCCGTGCCCGGAAAAAGCCTGGTCAGACGGCCCAAACAGTTGGCCGCTTGACCGCATGGAAAGCCTGCTGAGGACGCTGCTAGCGCTGGACAAGACCGTTAAACTCGCCGGTCTTGAGGAATTGAGGTAAGAAATTACTTTTAATAATTTGGTTTGGTTTGTTATTTTAATCCGTTGATAATAAGGAATTAATATGAGTTCCATCGTTGATGTTGTTGCACGAGAGATTCTGGATTCCCGTGGCAATCCCACCGTTGAAGCTGATGTGCTACTGGAGAGTGGCGTCATGGGCCGGGCAGCGGTTCCGTCCGGTGCTTCGACCGGTTCCCGCGAGGCCATCGAGCTGCGCGACGGCGATGCCGGACGTTACCTCGGCAAGGGCGTGATGCAGGCGGTCGAGAACGTCAATACCGAGATTTCCGAAGCGATCATCGGCCTTGACGCGCAGGAACAGGCTTTCATCGACCAGACCATGATCGATCTCGACGGCACCGACAACAAGTCGCGTCTCGGCGCCAATGCCATCCTCGCCGTTTCGATGGCTGTCGCCAAGGCGGCCGCCGAAGAGTCCGGCCTGCCGCTCTACCGTTATTTTGGTGGCATGGGCCCGATGCAGATGCCGGTGCCGATGATGAATATCATCAACGGCGGCGAGCACGCCAACAATAGCCTGGACATCCAGGAATTCATGATCATGCCGGTCGGCGCCGCGAATTTCCGCGAAGCGCTGCGTTGTGGTGCGGAAATTTTCCACGCGCTGAAGAAGCTGCTCGACAAGGCCGGCCATTCGACCGCCGTCGGCGACGAAGGCGGCTTCGCCCCGAACCTCGGCAGCCATGCCGAAGCGCTCCAGATCATCATGCAAGCCATTGAGGTCGCCGGCTACGTGCCGGGCAAGGATGTCCTGCTGGCGCTGGATTGCGCCGCTTCCGAGTTCTACAAGGACGGTAAGTACCACCTGTCCGGTGAAGGTCTGCAACTGACTTCCGCCCAATTTACCGACTACCTGGCCAACCTCGCCGACCAGTTCCCTATCGTTTCGATTGAAGACGGCATGTCCGAAGCCGACTGGGATGGCTGGAAGCTGTTGACCGACCGCCTCGGCAATTCGGTGCAGATCGTCGGCGACGACGTTTTCGTCACCAACACCCGCATCTTCAAGGAAGGCATCAAGAAGGGCATCGGCAACTCGATCCTGATCAAGATCAACCAGATCGGTACCCTGTCGGAAACCTTTGCTGCCGTCGAGATGGCCAAGCGCGCCGGTTACACGGCCGTGATCTCGCACCGCTCCGGCGAAACCGAGGACAGCACCATCGCCGACATCGCCGTCGGCCTCAACGCCGGCCAGATCAAGACGGGCTCGCTGTCGCGTTCGGATCGTATTTCCAAGTACAACCAGTTGCTGCGCATCGAGGAAGATCTTGGCGATACCGCGTCCTACCCTGGTCGCGAAACCTTCTACAACCTGCGCTGATACCTGACCGATGCGCTGGCTGACGGTTGGCCTCCTCGCCCTTGTTGCCTTGCTGCAATATCCATTGTGGCTGGGCAAGGGTGGCTGGCTGAAGGTCTGGGAGTACGACCGTCAATTGCAGCAGCAGAAGGAAGTGACGCGCAAGCTGGAAATCAGGAACGCGGGCCTCGATGCCGAAGTCCGCGACCTGAAGCAGGGTTATGACGCCATTGAGGAACGTGCCCGTTTCGAGTTGGGGATGGTTCGCCAGGACGAAACATTCGTTCAGATTCCGGAAAAAGTTCCCGGAAAATAGCGCAAATAAAGCCGTCGACCGCAGCAGTAGCCTCCGTTAGAATCGCTCACAGAAAGACCCACGCAGAGCGCTTCAGGAGAACAACATGCTGCTAAAGGTTGGAGAAAGAGCCCCAGCGTTTTCTTTGCCCGATGCCGACATGGAGACTGTCGATCTGGCGACGTACCACGGCAAGAATCACGTCGTTCTATTCTTTTACGCCAAGGATGGAACGCCCTGTTGTACGAAGGAAGCGACCGATTTTTCGGATCACGAAGAGGAATTTCAAAGGCAGGGCTGCGTGCTGTTTGGTATCAGCCGCGACGAATGCCTCAAACACGCGGAATTCCGCGACAAGGAAGGTATCGGCACCGAATTGCTGTCGGACATCGACGGCACGGTCTGCAAACAGTACGGTGTCTGGCAGGCTAAAGAGGTAGATGGACACCGAAAGTTTGGTATTTGCCGTTCAACGTTTATCATCGACAAGTCGGGCGTGATCAGACACGCGCTCTACAACGTCAATTACAAAGGCCACGCACTGGACGTGCTGCGCCTCGTCAAGGAACTCAATTCATGAACATGCAGGTCGTCAAGGATTCCGTCATCACGCTCGACTATCACGTAACCGATCCCGATGGCGAGGTGGTGGATGAAGGGCGCGAACCGCTCGTTTACCTGCATGGCGGTTACGAGGACATCTTTCCGAAGATCGAGGAAGCCTTGCAGGGCAAGAAGGTTGGCGAATCCGTCAAGGTGAAACTGCAGCCGGACGAAGCCTTCGGCGAATACGATGCCGAGCTGGTGCAGATCGAGCCGCGCAAGGATTTCCCGAAGGAGCTTCAGGTCGGCATGCAGTTCGAAGGCGGGCCGGAAGAAGGCGAAGACGAGGATTTCATCATCTACCGCGTGACCGAGATCGCCGATGACAAGGTGGTGCTCGACGGCAACCATCCGCTGTCAGGCATGGCACTGGTATTCACCTGTACGGTGACCGCGATCCGTCCGGCCAGCGCCGAAGAAAAGTCGCATGGTCACGTGCACACCGGCGACGAAGACGAAGAAAGCTGTCACTGAGCCCTGGGGGGCCAGGGATGAGTTTCGAATCTGAATAGCGTCGGGGCGTCGGTATCGACGATCCCACGCGTCCACCCCATCAGCGGGTAGCCGAAGGTTTCGACGCGGGTGAAGTTGGCGACCGTTTTCCCGTAGCTGTCGCGCAATGGCTGGTCAATGCGGCTCCAGTGCGTGTCGCCATGCACCGCCACGACCTGCCCTGAATAATGCATCGTCTCCTGGCGCAAGGTTTCGAGGAATTCCTTGAAGCCTTGATGCGCCAGGCCTTCCGAGAAGTGCCTGAAGTCGGGATTGGCCTGGAACAGCAGGACGATTCCGGCCAGTCGCTCACGCCGCGCAAGCGCGAAGCTGGCCTTCAGCCAAGCGATTACTGCCGGATTGCGCTCCATGAATTCCCGTCGCGGCTCGGCTCGCTTGCCGTAATTGTTGTCGTCGCCGGGCAGGTTCAGGGTGACGAACAGCACCGGACCAACACGAAAGCGCGAGTGTTCACGGTAGGGGCCGGGTTGACGTTCCAGCGGGATCGTTTTGCGGCCCAGCGAATCGGGGCGCTGCCAGAACAGGCTGCGTAGCGCCGCAAGGCGTTCGAGCGGGTCGTAGGCGCCGTTAGTCACGCGCGCGCAATCCGTCCATTCGTTGTCGCCGGGAACGAAAATGAAAGGCAGC
>JAEUOH010000280.1 GCA_016790845.1 Dechloromonas sp. | reverse complement strand
GGTGACGCAGTTCTCGACGGTGATCGGCACCTACCTGTTCGCCATGGGCGTCGGCTCGTGGCTGTCGAAATACATCACGCGCGACCTGATCGGCCGCTTCATCCAGATCGAGCTGATGGTCGGGCTGCTCGGCGGTTTTTCGGCGGTCGCTCTGTTCCTCGTGTTCACCTGGCTGGCGGCGCCGTTCAAGTTGGTGCTCTATTTGATGGTGTTCGGTGTCGGCGTGCTGGTCGGGCTGGAAATCCCGCTGGTCATGCGCATCCTGAAGCGCGAACTGGCGTTCAAGGATCTGGTGTCGCAAGTGCTCACTTTCGATTACCTCGGCGCGCTGGCGGTGTCCATCATGTTTCCGCTGATCCTCGCGCCGCATCTCGGCATGGTGCGCACCGGTCTGCTGTTCGGCGTGCTCAACGTCGCGGTGGCGCTGTGGGCTTTGCACCTCTTTCGCGAGCAATTGCCGGCGCGACGCGCGCTGGCAGTACAAAGCTGGGCGGCATTCGGCCTGCTGGCTGCAGGATTCGCAGGGGCCGGCCATCTGACGACGTTGGCCGAAACCCACCTTTACGCCGACGAGATCGTCTACAGCGAAACGACGCCCTACCAGCGCCTCGTCGTCACCCGCTGGCGCGACGACTTGCGGCTGTTTCTCAACAACAACCTGCAATTCTCGTCGCACGACGAATACCGCTATCACGAGGCGCTGGTGCATCCCGGCCTCGCCAGCCTGCCGGGTGCCAAGCGCGTGCTGGTGCTGGGCGGCGGCGACGGGTTGGCGGTGCGGGAAATCCTGAAATATCCGAAGGTCGAATCGGTGACGCTGGTCGATCTCGATCCGGCAATGACCGAATTGTTCGCGACGGCGCCGCCGCTGGTCGCGCTGAACCAGGGGGCGCTGAAATCTGAACGGGTCACGGTGGTCAATGCCGACGCCCTGCAATGGCTTGAGGAAAGCAAGGACTACTTCGACTTCATCGTCATCGATTTTCCCGATCCGGCCAATTTCGCGCTCGGCAAGCTCTACACCTCGGCCTTTTACCGGTTGCTCGAAAAACGCCTG
>JAEUOH010000270.1 GCA_016790845.1 Dechloromonas sp. | reverse complement strand
GGCTTGGCAGCGAGATCGGTGTAGCCCGAGTAGGCGATGCAGCGTCGCTCGGCCCAGTTGCCGACGGCGCCCATGTCGATGGTGATGAAGGCGGTGACCATGTCGCGGTCGGCACCGAAGAAGACGGCTTCCTTGACGTGCTGGAAGAACTTCAGCTTGTTCTCGATGTAGTTGGGGGCGAACATCGCACCATTGCTGAGTTTGCCGACGTCCTTGGCGCGGTCGATGATCTTCAGGTGGCCGTCCTCGTCAAGGAAGCCGGCGTCGCCGGTCATGAACCAGCCGTCGGCGTTGATCGACTCGGCGGTGGCGTCCGGACGCTTGTAGTACTCCTTCAACAGCATCGGCCCCTTGACCAGGACTTCGCCGTTGTCGGCGATCTTGATATCGACGCCGGGCGCCGGCTGGCCGACCGAGTCGAACTTGATCTGGCCATCCGGCTGCAGGCAGACGTAAGCGCAGGTCTCGGTCTGGCCGTAGAACTGCTTGAGGTTGATGCCCATCGAGCGGTAGAAGCGGAACAGTTCCGGCCCGATCGCCGCACCGGCGGTGTAGGCAACCTTGATCCGGCTCATGCCGAGCACGTTGCGTAGCGGGCCGTAGACCAGGATGTTGCCCAGCCAGTACTGCAGGCGGTCGCCGAAGCCAACTGACTTGCCGTCGAGGATGTCGGCGCCGCAGCGTTTGGCCACAGCCATGAAGTGATGGAACATTTTCTGTTTGAGCTTACCGGCATCTTCCATACGAATCATTACCGAGGTCAGCAGGCTCTCGAAAACGCGCGGCGGCGCGAAATAGCAGGTGGGGCCGATTTCGCGAAGGTCGGTCATCACCGTCTCACCGGATTCCGGGCAGTTGATGGTGAAGCCGGCGACCAGCGCCTGGGCATAGGAGAACAGGTGATCGCCAACCCAGGCCATCGGCAGGTAGGACAGGATGTCGCCGTCGGCCCCCAACTTGTCTACCTGGACGCCGCCCTGCGCCGCGGCGATGAAGGCGGCGTGCGTCTGGCAGACGCCCTTCGGCTTGCCGGTGGTGCCCGAGGTGTAGAGCATCACCGAAACATCGTCGTAGTGGCCCTTTTCGATTTCGGTATTGAGGAAGTCCGGGTGATTCTTGTCGTGAATCCGCCCCATTTCCATCAGTTCGTGTATATCGTGCAGGAAGGGCTGGGTGTAGTGGCGCATGCCGCGCGGATCGTCGTAGATGACGTGTTCCAGCGTTCCGACCTCGCCCATCACTTCAAGCATCTTGTCGACCTGTTCCTGATCCTCGACGATGGCGAAGCGGATGCCGGCGTCTTGCAGAACGAAGAGCATCTCGGCCGCCACCGCGTCTTGGTAGAGCGGCACCGGCACGCCGCCCAGGCATTGGGCGGCGGTCATCATCATGTAGAGATGCGGCCGGTTGTCGCCGATGATCGCCAGGTTGTCGCCGCGCTTGAAGCCGAGCGAAGCCAGCCCGCAGGCCAGCGCGCGCACCCGCTCGCTGACGTCGGCCCACGTCCAGGTCTGCCAGATTCCCAGGTATTTTTCGCGCATCGCCGGCGCATCAGGGCGCTGCCGGGCATGATTCAACAGCAGACGCGGAAAGGTATGCAACCCATCCACGGATGCAAAATTTGCCTGACCAGGCATTCTTGTCTCCTCTCGCCGCGCCTCGGTGGGCTACGGTCTAACGTTCGTTTGACGCATTGTGTCCATTGCCGCCCCCTGCGTAAACCTTGCAGTGCACCACGGCAATGACTCACTGTAGGCGCAGAGTCTAGGGAGATTGCCGGCTTATAATTGTCGCCTGGCAGACATTCCGGGAAATATTTTGAAAAATGCAGAGGAGTTGCTGCGCACGTCGCTGTGGGGGCGCGCGCTGACCGAGGCCGAAATGGCCAGGGCGCTCGCCGGCACCAGCGAGCGCACCTTTGCCGCCGGCGCCTTCATCTGCATGAAGGGCGAGCCTGTCGATTACTGGATGGGCATTGTCTCCGGCCTCGGCAAGATGGCCAGCCACTGGACCACCGGCAAAACCACCTCGCTGACCGGCATCAGCACCGGCGGCTGGTTCGGCGAAGGCTCGCTGATGAAGAACGAGCCGCGCCGTTACGATGTCATGGCGCTGCGCGAAAGCCGGGTCGCCTTCATGAACCGCAGCACCTTCACCTGGTTGCTTGACCATAGCATTCCCTTCAACCGCTACATGATCGCCCAGTTGAACGAACGCCTCGGCCAGTTCATCGGCATGATCGAGAATGAGCGCATGCTCGACACCGACGCGCGCATCGCCCGCTGTCTCGCGGCACTGTTCAACCCGGTACTCTATCCCGGCACCAACCGCCTGCTGCAGATTTCCCAGGAAGAACTCGGCTACCTGGCTGGCGTCTCCCGCCAGCGCGCCAACCAGGCGCTCAAGGCGCTCGAGGACGCTGGACTGGTGCGCAGCGAATACGGCGGAATCAACGTGCTCGACCTCGACGGGCTGCGCCGCTTCGGCGACTGACGGTTGCGGTCGACGTGAAAAATACGGCAAATTTCACCTGAACGGGGAATACCGCCTCGATCTTCGCTGTTGCAGGCATTCGGCAACCTCATTCATCAACCCCCAGGCGCCTGCCGGGTTTATCGCCTGCGATTTTGTCATCCCGCAATGACAAACTGTCACGACGTATCTTGTTGATTTATCGATGATAGACAGGATGGCGCCCGGCGCCCATGCCATTACGGCATGAACTGAATTCGTTGCGCACCCACCGCGGGCATAAAAAATCATTACAAAACAAGGCCTAGCCGCCTGATCACTGCCTGTGGTTCACTTCTTGCTATCGATTGCAGAATGTTTTTTCGCCAACCCTTATCCGCAAACCAATTGAACAAGCGGTATGGCGCACAAGAGACTTTCCCCCAATCGATGAAAGGAAGACCATGAAACATATCGCAACCGTCCTGATTGCTGCCGGCTTGGTGGCTGCTTCTCCCGCACACGCGAACCTGGACCTGGCCAAGAAGAACAATTGCCTGTCCTGCCATGCAGTCGACAAGAAAATGGTCGGCCCAGCGTTTATCGATATCTCGAAGAAGTATGCCGGCGACAAGGCTGCGGCCAAGATGCTGGCCGCCAAGATCAAGGGCGGTTCGAAGGGCGTCTGGGGCCAGATTACGATGCCGCCGAATCCCAATGTCAAAGATGCCGATGCGGAAGCATTGGCCAAGTGGATTCTCGCTGGCGCCAAGTAAACGCCGTAAACAATTCGAACGCTGAGCCGGAAAGATGCCCGCACAGGGGTTTTCCGGTTCGGCAACCAAAGCGACCGGGCTGGCCCAGTACCCGGTTTCATAAAGACCGCACACCATCCGCGTTCGGAGGAAAGACGTGACCCCTGCCCAGCCCCCCTCTCTGGATTCCAGTCAGACACAGCCATCCTGTTCTGCCACCCCGGCTTCGGCGAACCCCGCCCAGTGCGGCAGTTGCGCACCCAAGACCTCGCGACGCGATTTCCTCAAGGCCGGCGGCATGCTGAGCCTGTCCTCGCTGATGGGCACGGGCGCGCTGATGACCCACTCCGACGATGCCCACGCCGCCGCCGAATGGGGGGAGCATTTCCAGAAGAACTACCGTCTGATGACGGAACAGGAAAAAATCGAAGCACGGGATCGACTCCAACGGCGCTATTCCGCCGAATACGGCAAGCCGGTCAGCGTCGATATCACCGGCGCACAGCCGGGCGTGTTGATGGGCTACGCACTGAACATCCGCAAGTGCATCGGCTGCCGTCGTTGCGTACATGCCTGCGTGGCCGAAAACAACCAGTCGCGCGGCACACGCCCCGGTGAAAAGATCGAGTGGATCCAGGTGTTGCGCATGGAGCGCGGCAAGTTCGAAGCGGAAAAAATGGATCACGGCTATCCGGAAGGACTCGGTATCCAGGTGGGCGGCAATGCCTATACCCCGGCCGGACAAGTCTTGGAAGGACAATTCCATTACAACCCGGAGGCGGTGCCGGAAAAAGACGCCACCTACATGCCAATTGCCTGCATGCAGTGCGAAAAGCCGCCGTGCGTGAAGGTCTGTCCGGTACGCACCACCTACCGCGAAGGCGACGGCCCGGTGGTGATCGACTACAACTGGTGCATCGGTTGCCGCATGTGCATGGGCGCCTGTCCCTACTGGGCGCGCCGCATCAACGTCACGACGCCGGTTTTGCCGAAAGCCGAGATGAACCCGGTCACCCATTATCTGGGCAACCGGCCGCGCATGCGCGGTGTGGTCGAAAAGTGTCACTGGTGCCTGCAGCGCACCCGTCACGGCCGCTATCCGGCCTGCGTCGAGGTCTGCCCGGTCGGCGCCCGCAAGTTCGGCAATCTGCTCGACCCGGAAAGCGAAGTAAGCAAGGTCCTGGAGCGCAAGAACGTATTCCGCCTCAAGGCCGATCTCAATACCTTCCCCAAATTCTTCTATTTCTACGACTGAGGAGCGAACCGTGAAAGCATTGATCCGTTTCGCTACCGACTACGTGAGCTACGTTTTGAAGGGGGGCATGAAGTTCTATGCCTGGATGGGCGCCCTCGCGCTGCTCATGGTCGCCATGCTCTACGTCTTCTACCTTCAGAACACCGAAGGCCTGATCGTCACCGGCATGACCAGCCAGATCCACGAGGGGCTGTATTTCGCCAATCTGGTGTTCCTGGTCGGCGTGGCTGCCGGGGCGGTCACCATCGTCTTTCCGGCCTATGTCTATCACCACGAAGGGATGCATAAGGTCAGCGTGCTCGGCGAGATGCTGGCGATCACCGCGGTCATCATGGTCATGATGTTCGTGTTTGCGCACATGGGCCGGCCCGACCGCCTGTGGCACATGATCCCGCCCTGGGGGATTTATAGCCTCTCCTCGATGCTGGGCTGGGATGTGCTGGTGCTCACCGGCTACCTGATCCTCAACATCATCTGCGGCTTTTACTACTTGTGGTGCAAATACACCGGCCAGCCGATCAACCAGCGCTGGTTCATTCCGCTGGTGTTTGTCGCCATCGCCTGGGCACTGTCCATCCACACCGTCACGGCCTTCCTGATCGCGACGATGCCGGCGCGCCCGATGTGGCACCACACCGTGATGCCGATTCGTTTCATCGCTACCGCCTTCGCCGCCGGTCCGGCGCTGATCATCCTGATCTTCCTGATCATCCGCAACACCACCAAGTTCTGGATCGAAGACAGCGCGATCAGGCTGCTGGCAAGCATCGTCACCTGGTGCCTCGGCATCGCCATCTTCCTGACTTTCTCGGAAGTGGTGATCGAACTCTATGCCCGGACCGAGCACGCCAACGGCCTCTATTACCTGATGTTCGGCCTGCATGGGCTGACGCGGCTGGTGCCCTGGTTCTGGAGCGCGGTGGTGCTGATGATCGGCGCCTTCATCCTGTTCCTGACCCCTGCAGTGCGCAACAACATGACCTTGTTGCCAATTGCCTGTGCGATGGCCTTCACCGGTATCTGGATCGAAAAAGGCATGGGGCTGATCGTCCCCGGCTTCATCCCGACGCCGATCGGTGAAGTCACCGAGTATTTCCCGAGCTTCGTCGAATGGCTAATGACGCTGGGCATCTGGGCGTTCGGGTTCTTCATCCTGACCATTCTCCTCAAAGGCGCCATCGGCATCCTGTTGGGCGATATCAAGTTGGGCGGCCAGTCCGCTGTGGCGAATTGAGGCAAGGGATCATGAAAAAAATTGCGATCTTTACGGTAGCGCTCGCGCTCTGCGGTGGCGCCCTTTATGCCGCCTTTGCGCTCAACAGCGCTCAGGAGGAAGCCGCGCCGACGCTCGCTGCGCAGGAGGCCAAGGACCCGCTGGTCTGTTTCGAGAGCCGCAAAGGCGCCTCGGAAGTGGAACAGCGCGAGATCAAGCCGGGCCTGCCCAACGTCAAGTGTTCGCCGACGACCGGCGCTGCGCTGTGGTACGGCGACCCCTTCGATGGCACAGTGCCGATGGGCAAGATGCCGGGCCTGGAAAAGCTGCCGGAAGGCCATGCCGTGGTCAAGCCGCGTTCGGAAAAGCTGGCCATCCTGCCGATGTGCGGCACCGCCTGCCATAACGGCGTCGGCCCCAGCGCCAACCCGCCGGCCTTGCCGAAAGACAAGCGGCCGACGGCGATTCCCGTCATGGAAAGCCTGGTGCCCGATCTCAAGGATCTGCAGCATGGCCGCGGGCGCATCTGGTGTCTGGACTGCCACCACACCACCAAGCGCGACAAGCTGGTCGATCACTTCGGCGATCCGATCAGCTTCGATCAGCCCCAACTGCTATGCGGCAAATGCCATGGCGACAAGCTCCGCGATTGGCGCGACGGCATTCACGGCAAGCGCATCGGCGAATTTGCCAGCGACGGCAAGAAGCGCTGGTTTACCTGCACCGAGTGCCACAATCCGCACAACGTGCAGGATGGCGAACGCAATCGCGGCTTTATCCAGCTCCAGCCGGAACCGCCGCCACAGTTGCCCAACGGCATGAAGGATGCGCGGCACGAACTGGTGCATCCGGTGGCGCACTGATGGGGGAACCGGCCGAAAAAGCCGCGCCGACGCGGGGCGATCCGACCTGGATCGCCCCGGCGCTCTCGCGTGAGGAGAAGACCCGCGTCGTCGGCAAGACGCCGGTCTTCTTCGGTCCGCCGCTCGCCATCCTGACTGAAGGCAGGAAGAACACCATGGAGATCAGCGGCAGGTTGAACCTGGCCGCCGAGCGCTATCTGGAAATTCTTCGCCATCACGGCCTGGAACTGAGCGAGCCGGAACGTGCATGCCTGCGCCACATCTGCAACACCGGCTTCATGTCGCCACTGGAAATCCGGGAATTGCCGATGGAAGTCGGGATGACCAGCTTCACCTGTGACGGACTGGACAAGGCGGCCCTGGCGCAAAAACTGGACTCCGCCAGTTTTGCCGATCTCGTCGTCGTCATCGAAACCTTGGGATTTTAAGCATGGCCAAACGTACGCAATGGATTCCCCATTTCACCACCGGCAACGCCACGTTGGATGGCCAGCACCAGCAAATGCTCGCGCAATGCAACGAACTGGCCGACTGCCTGGCCGAAGGCGGCAACCCACAGCAAAACGCCTTCTCCCGCGTTCTGGACAGTTTGATGGCGAACGTGCGCGCTCACTTTGCGGTTGAGCAAACCCTGCTCAGCCAAAACGGCTACCCGCTGCTTGACGCGCACACGCACGAGGGCGAGGAATTCGAGTTTCTGGCCGCCGAAATCATCCGTACCGAGCACTTCGATCCGGAAGAGCTGCAAACCTTTCTGGCCCTGTGGTGCACGGGACACATTGTCGGCACCGCCCCGCAACAACGCCCCTATCTTGAACCGCAAACGGCAGCCACAAGCTGACCTGACCGGCTTCCAGCAGCGATTGTCGCGGTCGACCTCAAAAAACAGGCAAAAATGAAACGGCGGGGTACATGACCCCGCCGTTCCTTTTTTCTCCTCCACCCTTTCGGGTCGGCTTGCTGTTCCCCTCTGAGGAAAAACCTTACATGCTGCGGCGATACTGACCGCCGACTTCGTACAGCGCCGAGCTGATCTGGCCCAATGAGCAGACGCGCACTGCATCGACCAGCACGGCGAAGACGTTGCCGTCTTCGATCACCGTCTGCTTCAGCTTGGCCAGCATGGCTGGGGCCTGGTCGGCATTGCGGGCATGGAAGTCGCGCAGGCGCTTGATCTGCGACTGCTTTTCTTCGTCAGTCGAGCGGGCCAGTTCGATTTCCTGCTGGGCCATGCCCTTCGGGTTAAGGAAGGTGTTCACGCCGATGATCGGGTAGGAGCCATCGTGCTTCTTGTGCTCGTAGTACATCGACTCTTCCTGGATCTTGCCGCGCTGGTAGCCGGTTTCCATTGCACCCAACACGCCGCCACGCGAGGCGATGGCTTCGAATTCCTTCAACACGGCTTCTTCGACCAGATCAGTCAGCTCGTCGATCACGAAAGCGCCCTGGTTCGGGTTTTCGTTCTTGGCCACGCCCCATTCGCGGTTGATGATCAACTGGATGGCCATGGCGCGGCGCACGGATTCCTCGGTCGGTGTGGTGATCGCTTCGTCGTAGGCGTTGGTGTGCAGCGAGTTGCAGTTGTCGTAGATGGCGATCAGCGCCTGCAGCGTGGTGCGGATGTCGTTGAAATCCATTTCCTGCGCATGCAGCGAACGGCCCGAGGTCTGGATGTGGTACTTCAGCTTCTGGCTGCGCTCGTTGGCACCGTACTTGTTCTTCATCGCCACGGCCCAGATGCGGCGGGCGACGCGGCCGATCACCGAGTATTCCGGATCCATGCCGTTGGAGAAGAAGAAGCTCAGGTTCGGGGCGAAATCGTCGATGTGCATGCCGCGCGCCAGGTAGCTTTCTACGTAGGTGAAGCCGTTGGAGAGCGTGAAGGCGAGCTGGCTGATCGGGTTGGCGCCGGCTTCGGCGATGTGATA
>JAEUOH010000192.1 GCA_016790845.1 Dechloromonas sp. | reverse complement strand
GTACCAGCGCTCCTTGAAGAAGGTGTGGCCGGACATCTCGCCGGCCAGTGGGGCACCGGTTTCCTTGAGCTTGGCCTTGACCAGCGCATGGCCGGTGTTCCACATCAGCGGCACGCCGCCGTGCTGCTTGATCCACGGCGCGAGCAGGCGGGTACATTTGACGTCGTAGATGATCTGGCCGCCCGGCACGCGGGAGAGCACATCGGCGGCAAAGAGCATCAGCTGGCGGTCGGGGTAGATGATCTCGCCATCCTTGGTGACGACACCCAAGCGGTCGCCGTCGCCGTCGAAGGCGATGCCGATCTCGGCGTCGGTTTCCTTGAGGGTACGGATCACGTCTTCAAGGTTTTCCGGCTTGGACGGGTCGGGGTGGTGGTTGGGGAAATTGCCGTCGACTTCGCAGAACAGCGGAATGATCTCGCAGCCGAGGCGCCGGAACAGTTCCGGCGCGACTGCGCCGGCGACGCCGTTGCCGCAGTCCATGACGATCTTCAGCGGTCGGGCGAGCTTGACGTCGCCGACGATCTTGTCGACATAGGCAGTCTTGACGTCGGCGCTGCGCTTTTCGCCTTTGCCGTGCTTCAGGTTGCCGGTTTCGATGCGGCGCTTGAGATCCTGGATCGCTTCGAGCGCCAGCGTGGTGCCGCCGATGACCATCTTGAGGCCGTTGTAGTCGGGCGGGTTGTGGCTGCCGGTGACCGAGACGCAGGAATTGCAGCCCAGCTCGTAGGCGGCGAAATAGGTGACCGGGGTCGGCACGCAGCCGACGTCGATGGCGTCGCAGCCGGCGGCGCAGATGCCGTCCATCAGCGCGCCGGCCAGTTCGGGGCCGGACAGGCGGCCGTCGCGGCCGACGGCGATGGCCTTCTGGCCCTGTTCGACGGCCAGCGAGCCAAGGGCATGGCCGATCTGGCGCACGACGTCGGCGGTCAGCGATTTATCGACGATGCCACGGATATCGTAGGCTTTGAAAATTTCGGCGGGTAGTTTGGTCATGATGTGTGCCTATGACGTTTCGTAAAGGAAGAAGTGTAAGAGCCTTTGCGGCAGC
>JAEUOH010000137.1 GCA_016790845.1 Dechloromonas sp. | reverse complement strand
GAGCAGAATCAGGCTGGAAACCAGTATAAGCCAGCCTTCGAGCAGGGCACGCCAGAGCGCCGGGGCGTTGCGCAGCTCCATGAAGTCGAGGATCACCAGGCGTCCTTTGACGAAGGCGATGAGCAGCATGGTGACGATGGCCAGCGTGCCGGCGGCGCCGACTTCGCCGAGATACCAGGTCATGCCGGTGGCGACGATGAGGATCAGCCAGGCGCGATGTGCGGAGTTTTTCAGCGGGTTGATCATCAGCGCATCACATAAACGAGCGGGAACAGGACGATCCACAGCAGATCGACCATGTGCCAGTAGGCGGCGCCACTCTCCAGGCCGTGCGCGTCGTGCGCGCCGTAGACCCCCTTGCGTGCCTGCACCCAGAGGATGGCGAGGATGACCATGCCGAGGATGACGTGCATGAAGTGGAAGAAGGTCAGCGAGATGTAGAACATGTAGAAGGTGTTGGTCGACATCGAAATGCCGGCGCCGAACTTGGCGGCGTACTCGATGACCTTGACTACCAGGAAGCCGCCGCCGCACAGGAAGCCGAGCAGGATGTTGCGCGGAATCGCCTTCTGGTCATTGCGGTGCGCGGCCTGCACGGCGAGGACGACGAACCACGAGCCGGTGATCAGCAGCACGGTGTTCAGCGCGCCCAGGTTGCGGTCGAGGGTCTGCTGGTAGAGGTTGAACATCTCGACATGGCGCGCCCGGGCGAAGGCGTAGGCGGAGAAGAACACCGCGAAGGCCAGCATCTCGGCGAGGATAAAGAACCAGATGGCGAGATCGCCGGGCAGGCGTTTGGTGTTGTCGGGCGGGGTCAGAGCGACGGTAGTCATGCCGCGCATGTTATCGGCTCGGGAATCGGCAAGACTTGATATGACCTAAATTCGCGAAGGATGGCCACATCGTTGCGCCAAAGCCTTCTGGGGCGGCAAGCAAACGGGTGTTTGCGTAGACAATAAAAAAGCGCGGCCCTTGCGAGCCGCGCCCAAGTCTTGCTGGAGGAAACTGCTTATGCCGCCTTTTCTTCCTTGCCGCCCACGAAGAAGCTGGCGATGTAGATGATGAGGCCGATCAGGAACACGACGCCGGCCCATTCACGCATCCAGTAGAACAGCGCGATCTTTTCCTGCGCTGCCATGAAGGGCAGCGGGGTGTCGGAGGCGCGTTGCAGCCAGACTTGCAGGATGCCGGCGGCGGTCAGGAACAGCGTGATGAAAACAATGGCCGTGGTCATCAGCCAGAACGACCACATTTCCAGCACTTGCGACTTGTTGCTGTTGGCAGCACGGCCGCGCAGGATGGGCATGGCATACGAGATCATCATCAGGTTGACCATGACGTAAGCGCCATAGAAAGCCATGTG
>JAEUOH010000131.1 GCA_016790845.1 Dechloromonas sp. | reverse complement strand
CTTCTTCTAAACCCATAACGAAGGAGACCCAGATGTCTTTGCAAGCCATCGATGTAACGCCGTCCGCCTACACCTACCCGCTGCTCATCAAGCAGTTGCTGCATTCGGCGCGGGCGACGGCCGGCAACACGGAAATCGTCTATCGCGATCAACAGCGTTACACCTACACGCAGTTCTTCGAGCGTATCGGCCGCCTGGCCAATGCACTTTCCGGCCTGGGCATCGGCCCCGGCGATACCGTCGCGGTGATGGACTGGGACAGCCATCGCTACCTCGAAGCCTTCTTTGCCGTGCCGATGATGGGCGCCATATTGCAGACGGTGAACGTGCGTCTGTCGCCGGAACAGATTCTCTATACCCTGAATCATGCCAAGGCCGACATAGTTGCGGTCAACGTCGAATTTATCCCGATTTTGGCGATCATCAAGGATCAGCTCGAAACGGTGAAGCAGTTCATCCTGATTAGCGACGACGGTTCGACGATGAGCAGCTTCAAGGTGCCGTATGCCGGCGAGTACGAGGCGCTGCTCGCCGCCGCACCGGCCCGCTACGACTTTCCCGATTTCGACGAAAACACCCGCGCCACGACCTTCTACACGACTGGCACCACCGGGCTGCCGAAGGGGGTCTACTTCAGCCATCGCCAGCTTGTGCTGCACACGATGGCTGCGGCAACCACGCTTGGAACGGCGCCCAGCCAGGGCAGGCTGCACCGTGACGACGTTTACATGCCGATCACGCCGATGTTCCATGTCCATGCCTGGGGTCTGCCTTACGTCGCCACCATGCTCGGCTTGAAGCAGGTCTACCCGGGCCGTTACGCGCCCGACACGCTGCTCCAGTTCATCGCCAACGAGGGGGTCACCTTCTCGCATTGCGTGCCGACCATCCTGCACATGCTGTTGAGCAGCAAGGCGGGTGAGGGCGTCGATCTGTCGCGCTGCAAGATGATTATCGGTGGCGCCGCTTTCCCGAAAGGCCTGGCCGCTGCGGCGCTGGCGCGCGGCATGGATGTTTTTACCGGCTACGGCATGTCGGAAACCTGCCCGCTGCTGACCATCGCTCATGTCCGCGAGGACTTGCCCGATGCCGATGCCCAGGCCGCCGAGCGCATCAAGACCGGCTATTCGCTGCCGCTAGTCGATCTGCATACCGTGGATGCCGAGATGCTCGATGTCGCCCGCGACGGCAAGGCGACCGGCGAGATCGTCGTGCGCGCCCCGTGGCTGACGCAGGGTTACCTGCACAACCCGACGGCATCGGAAGATCTGTGGGAAGGCAGTTATCTGCATACCGGCGACATCGGCACCATCGACCCGCGCGGCATGCTGACGGTGACCGACCGCCTCAAGGATGTCATCAAGACGGGCGGCGAATGGGTGTCATCGCTGGAGCTGGAAAGCATCATTTCGCAGCATGCGGCGGTCAATGAAGTCGCCGTGATCGGCATCAAGGACGACAAATGGGGCGAACGACCGCTGGCGATGATCGTCCTACGCGCCGGGCAAACCGCCAGCGCCGAGGACATCAAGGCGCATGTGCTGCGTTTTGCCGACGAGGGGCATATCTCGAAATTCGCGGTGCCCGAGCAGGTACGTTTCGTCGACAACCTGGCCCGCACCAGCGTTGGCAAGCTCAACAAGAAGGCCATGCGCGAGCAACTGGCCGGTTAATTCGTTTCAGGAGAATGCTTTGAGCAAATTTACGGTTAAGAAAGCTGCCGTTCTGGGCGCCGGCGTCATGGGCGCGCAGATCGCCGCCCATCTCGCCAATGCCAATGTGCCGGTGGTGCTGTTCGACCTGCCGGCGAAGGAGGGCGACAAGAACGGCATCGTCAGGAAGGCGCTCGACGGCCTCAAGCGCATGCAACCGTCGCCGCTGGTGACGCGCGACAAGCTGCAATACATCGACGCGGCCAACTACGAGGAATATCTGCCGCAGCTGAGCGAGTGCGATCTGGTCATTGAAGCCATCGCCGAGCGCATGGACTGGAAGAACGATCTCTATTTGAAAATCGCCCCTTTTTTGGCGTCGACCGCAACCGTCGCTTCCAACACCTCCGGGCTGTCGATCAATGCACTGGCGGACGCATTGCCCGCCGCGCTGCGTCCGAATTTCTGCGGCATCCACTTCTTCAATCCGCCGCGCTACATGCCGCTGGTCGAAATCATCGCCACCCGTAGCACCGATCCGGCGACGCTGGACCATCTCGAAACCTGGCTGACCTCGCGCCTCGGCAAGGGCGTCGTCCGCGCGCTCGATACGCCCAACTTCGTCGCCAACCGGATCGGCGTCTTTTCCATCCTGGCCGTCATGCATCACACAGCCGCCTTCGGTTTGGGGCTGGATACGGTCGACGGCCTGACCGGGCCAAAAATCGGCCGTCCGAAAAGCGCCACCTTCCGCACCGGCGACGTGGTCGGCCTCGACACCCTGGCCCACGTCGTCAAGACCATGCGCGACACGTTGCCGGACGATCCTTGGCATGGCTATTTCAACGTGCCCGCCTGGCTCGATGCCCTGATTGCCCAAGGGGCGCTGGGCCAGAAAATCAAGGGCGGCATCTTCCGCAAACTGGGCAAGGAAATTCAGGTTTTCGACCCGGCCGGCGGCGAATACCGCAAGAGCGACGACGGTTTGGCGGTCGAAGTCGACGCCATGCTCAAGATGAGCGATCCGGCGGCCCGCCTGAATGCACTGCGCACCTCGCACCATCCGCAGGCGCAATTCCTGTGGGCGATCTTCCGCGACCTGTTCCACTACTGCGCCGTGCAACTGGAAAACGTTGCCGACAATGCGCGCGATGTCGATTTCGCGCTGCGCTGGGGCTTCGGCTGGGCGCAAGGCCCGTTCGAACTCTGGCAAGCCGCCGGCTGGGCCGAAACGGCACAGGCGATTGCCGCCGACATCGCCGGTGGCAAGGCCATGAGCAGCGTGCCGCTGCCGGCCTGGGTGATGACCAAGGGGCGCAGCGGGGTGCATGGCGCGGCTGGCTCCTGGTCGGCCAGCCGGCAGGACAATGTGCCGCGCTCGACCCTGCCGGTCTATGGCCGCCAGCTCTTCCCGGAATTGCTGCTGGGTGAAACCCTGGCGCGACCGGAAAGCAGCGGTGAAACGCTGTTCGAGAACGACGGCGTGCGCCTGTGGTGCTTGCCTGCGGTCGACCCCGGAATTGGCATCATTTCCATCAAGTCCAAGATGCACGCCATCGGCGACGAAGTCCTCGACGGCGTACTGGCTGCACTTAAGCAGGCAGCCGGCAGTCTCGATGGCCTGGTCATCTGGCACGACGCGCCCTTTGCCGTCGGCGCCAATCTTAAGCAGATCAGCGATGCCTGCGTGGCCGGCGATTTTGACCGCCTCGAACAGACGGTCGCCAAGTTCCAGCAGGCTACGATGGCGCTCAAGTATGCACAACTGCCGGTCGTGGCTGCCGTGCAGGGCATGGCGCTGGGTGGCGGCTGCGAGTTCGCCATGCACGCTGCCAAGCGGGTAATGGCGCTGGAAAGCTACCTCGGCCTGGTCGAAGTCGGCGTCGGCCTGATCCCGGCCGGTGGCGGCTGCAAGGAGCTGGCGCTGCGTGCGGCCCGTTGGGCGGCACAGTCGGGTGCTTCAGGCGAAGTGCTCGGCAACCTGTCGCCCACCTTCATGACCGTGGCCATGGGCAAGATGAGCAAGAGCGCCCATGAAGCCATCGATCTCGGCTTCGGCAAGGCAGGCGACACGATCCTGTTCAATGCCCGCGAGCTGCTGTTCGTCGCCCTCAAGGAAGCCCGCCTCTTGGCCGATGCCGGCTATGTCCCGCCGGTTCCGGCGCGCGGCGTACCGGTCGCCGGCCGGGCCGGCATTGCCAGCATGGAGATGACGCTGGTGAATATGCGTGAAGGCGGCATGATCTCCGCCCACGATTACCGCGTTTCGCGGGCCGTGGCCGTTGCCTTGTGCGGCGGCGAAGTCGAATACGGCAATCTTGTTGACGAAGCCTGGCTGCTGGCGGTCGAACGCCGGCAATTCCTCGAACTCCTCAAAACCCCGGAAACCCAGGCGCGCATCAAGCACATGCTGGACACCGGCAAACCCCTGCGTAACTGAGACGGCGGAGACAGACAATGAACAAACAGATTCAGGACGCCTACATCGTCGCCGTGACCCGCACGCCGGTCGCCAAGCGCAAGGGCATGTATCGCAACGTTCGGCCGGACGACCTGCTGGCCCACGTCCTCAAGAGTGTCATGGCGCAGGCGCCGGGCCTCGACCCGGCACTGATCGGCGACGTGATCGTCGGTTGCGCCATGCCGGAAGCCGAACAGGGCATGAACGTCGCCCGCATTGGCGTCTTGCTGGCCGGTCTGCCCAACAACGTGCCGGGTATCACCATCAACCGTTTCTGCTCGTCGGGCTCGCAGGCGGTTGCGGATGCCGCTAACCAGATTCGCCTCGGCGAGGCCGACGTGATGATCGCGGCCGGCACCGAATCGATGACGGTGATGACCAACATGATGGGCAACAAGGTGGTGGTCAATCCGGCCGTGTTCGCCCACGACGAGCAGCGGGCCATCGCCTTCGGCATGGGCCTGACCGCCGAGAAGGTGGCGGAGCAATGGCACATCAGCCGCGAGGAACAGGATGCCTTTGCCTACGCCTCGCACCAGAAGGCCTGCGCGGCGATCGATGCCGGCCATTTCAAGGCCGAGATCACGCCGTATCTGATCGACGAGTATCTGCCCGATCTGAAAACCGGCGAGGTCAAGCATCGCCAGCGTCTCGCCGAGCATGATGAGGGCGCGCGCGCCGACGTGACCTTGCAAAGCCTGGCCAAGCTGAAGCCGGTCTTCCACGCCAAGGGCTCGGTGACGCCCGGCAACGCCTCGCAGATGTCGGATGGCGCGGCCGCGGTGCTGCTCGTTTCGGAAAAGATCCTCAAGCAGTTCAACTTGGTGCCGCTGGCCCGCTTTTGCAGCTTTGCCGTGGCCGGCGTACCGCCCGAAATCATGGGCATCGGCCCGGTCGCGGCAATTCCGAAGGCGCTCAAGCTGGCCGGGATTGCCGAGCACCAACTGGACTGGATCGAGCTCAACGAAGCCTTCGCCGCACAGGCACTGGCCGTGTTGAAGGATGTGCCGCTCGACCCAAGCAAGATCAATCCGCTCGGCGGCGCCATCGCGCTGGGTCATCCGCTCGGCGCTACCGGCGCGATTCGGACGGCAACGCTGGTGCATGGCCTTCAACGGACCGGCGGCAAATACGGCATGGTCAGCATGTGTATCGGTACCGGCATGGGGGCAGCGGGAATTTTCGAGCGACTATAACGGGTCTTTCGCCGGGGTGCGCCCGGCGACCGCCTTGGGGAGCCTGCGGGCTCCCTTTTTTTGTTCGGTCAGGCGCTTTCTTAGCGCCGCATACTGGGGAAAACCCCTATGAAAATTGAAATAATTTGAACTGCCCCGACGTGTAATAATTAAACAAACGTAAATAAATTACGAATTAAATAAATATAGCGGCGAGGAGACACGCTTGCCCCTTCAGGAGAAACAATGAGCGAGTTCATTCTTGAAACGCGCGGCCTGACCAAGGAGTTCAAAGGCTTTACCGCCGTTTCGGACGTCAATCTCAAGGTGCGGCGCGGGGCCATTCATGCGTTGATCGGCCCGAACGGGGCGGGCAAGACGACGGTGTTCAATCTCGTCACCAAGTTCCTGCCGCCGACTGCCGGTACCATTCTGTTCAAAGGCGAGGACATCACGCGCGAAGCACCAGCCATCACGGCGCGTCGGGGTTTTGTCCGCTCGTTCCAGATTTCCGCCACCTTTCCTCACTTGACGGTGCTGGAGAACGTCCGCATCGGCCTGCAGCGCAAGCTGGGTACGGAATTTCATTTCTGGAAATCGGAAAAGAGCCTCAACAAACTGAACGGCGAGGCGATGGCGCTGCTGGAAGCGGT
>JAEUOH010000109.1 GCA_016790845.1 Dechloromonas sp. | reverse complement strand
ACCCAGCGCATCAGCGCTTCGCGCACGGCTGCATCGCTCTGGCCGGCCAGCGCCAGCCACGGGCGCAAATTGGCGAGAAAATCGTCGTCGACCGCACGCGCCCGCGCGATACGCAGTTTCGGATGCGGTGTTTCGCGCGTTTCCTCGGCATCCGCCAGCAGTTCCTCATAGAGTTTCTCACCGGGTCGCAAGCCGGAAAACTCGATGCGGATCTCGCCCTCGGCATAACCCGAAAGCTGAATCATCTTGCGCGCCAGGTCGACGATCTTCACCGGCTCGCCCATGTCCAACACGAAAATCTCGCCGCCCTGTCCCATCGCCGCTGCCTGCAACACCAATTGCGCCGCTTCGGGAATCGACATGAAATAGCGCGTGATTTCGGGGTCCGTCACCGTCACCGGGCCACCACGCGCGATCTGCGCCTGGAACTTGGGAATCACGCTGCCGGTGCTACCCAGCACATTACCGAAACGCACCATCTCGAATTGAGTCGCCCCACCCTGCCTGTGCAAGGCTTCGCACACCATTTCAGCAAGGCGTTTGGTGGCGCCCATGACATTGGTCGGATTCACCGCCTTGTCGGTCGAGATCAGCACGAAGCGTTCGGCGCCGTGGCGGATGGCGCATTCGCCAAGCATCAGTGTACCCAACACGTTGTTGCGAACCGCCTGCCAGGCATTGCCCACCTCCATCAGCGGCACATGTTTGTAGGCGGCGGCATGAAAGACCGATTGCGGCCGATAAGTCGCGAAAACCTCATCCAGCCGCGCCGCATCCTTGACGTCGCCGGCCAGCGGAATCAGTTCGATTTCCGGCACATGAACCGCAAACCACTGCTCGACCGTATACAGCGCAAACTCGCTTTGCTCGAACAGCACCAGACGCGCCGGCCCGAAACGCGCCACTTGCCGGCACAACTCGCTGCCGATCGAGCCCCCGGCCCCGGTCACCAACACGGTCTTTCCCGCAATCATTGCTGCTACGTGTCGGGTATCGATCCACACCGGTTCGCGGCCCAACAAATCTTCGATCGCCACCGGACGAATTGACGAAATGGCCACCCGGCCCGACATCACGTCTTCCAGGCCAGGCACGGTAAACACGTGGGCGCCGGCCTCGACCGCGAGATTCGTGGCCCTGCGGCAAGCCTCGGCCGCTGCCGATGGCATCGCCAGAATCACATGCGATGCCTTCTCGGACGCCAGCACCTCGGGCAGGCTTTCGATGCCACCAAAAATCCGGTTCCCGGAAAGCTCACGCCCCCACTTGCTGCGATCGTCATCGACCAATGCCACGACCCGCCAATCCGCGCTCCGCTCCAGTTCGCGCGCCAGCATCGCGCCGCCGCGCCCGGCACCGACGATCACCACCGGTTTGCCCTGAGCAATGAGCCCCCCGTAGAGGCGATGCTCTTTCCACATCCGGTAAGCAGCACGGCCACCACCCATATAGAGCACCAGCAGCATCGGATAAAGCACCAGCAACGAACGCGGCACCAACTGCTGCTCATGGCGGAAAAACACGAAGAACAGGAAGACAGCTACGGTCGACAGCCCCACGGCACGCAAAACCCGTTTCAGGTCCGGCAAGCTGGCGAAGAGCCAGATGCCGCGATAGAGGCCGGCAAAACGGCAGGCCAGCGCATGGACCGGCAATAGAACGATCAAGCCCCACCAAAGCGCGAAGGCAAAATTTGCCGGCACATCGAAATTGAAACGCAGCAAGAAACCGCCCGCCCAGGCAAATACCAGAGCAGACAGATCGAACAGGAAAACGAGTGTGGAGAGGACGGCTTTAGACAAACTGGCGAGGGCTCATGGCAGCCCGTGGTCTTTGCAGTGCGTATTTTAACCGCTTGGCAAGGCGACCGGCACCGATTTTGCCGCCGGAGGAGTCAACCGATACTCAGTGCGATACGCCGTCCCGACGAATCACTTTCAACGCGGTCAGCCAGATAATATACAGATCGAACATGAATGACCTGCGCTGCAGGTACTCCACATCGAGTTTCACCTTGTCCGGAATTGGCAACTCGTCACGACCATTCACCTGCGCCCAGCCGGTCAACCCCGGCACCAGCGCATCGACGCCCTGCTCCGTGCGCAATGCGATCAGATCGTCCTGGTTGAACAACGCAGGGCGCGGCCCAACGAAACTCATGTCGCCGACGAGAATGCTCCAGAGCTGCGGCAATTCGTCCAGGCTGGATTTGCGCAGGAATGAACCAATCGGTGTCAAATATGCCTTCGGATCCTGCAACAAGTGGGTGGCGACTGCCGGCGTATCGACCCGCATGCTGCGAAATTTCGGCATCCGGAAAATTCGGTTATGGCGACCGACGCGATCCGACCAATAAAGCGCCGGCCCGGCGGAAGTCCACTTCACCGCCACGGCCACCAGCAAAACCGGCAAGGCCAGTACCGATGCAGCCGTTATTGACATTACCAGATCAAACAAGCGCTTCATGAGTATGCAATCAACAACACCAGAGTGATTCGTCAGCCAGTTCCGGCGCAACTCTCAGCAAAGCATCCTTACCCTGCTCTGCCCTCACGCGCCAGCCCTTACCTCGACCTAACGCATCGCGCCAAGCCTCATTAAACATATTTGCCTGACCATTCGCCAGAAAGTAGCCCGCAAGACTTGCCGCCTGCAACAAATCCTTGCTTGCTTTCGCACGTTCGCTTACCGGCCGCTCTCCATAAACGACGAGCTTATGTACCGCGTAACGTTCTGGCAACGGCAGATTGACAATGCAGGCACCCAAACTGGAAAAGACACACGCCTGCAACGGATGCTCCAAAGAAAACTCCATGAATTTGAGCGGTTCAAGTGTCAGATTGAGGTTTGGCATAACCACCGGCTGACCATCCCGTGTCATGCTCGTCAAGAAATCCAACCGGAGTTCCTGATCGCGCGGGTTTCGGTACTGCGCCCCGGACTGGCCGTTAAACTGGGATATCGGTAGCAACCCCATTTCGAGCGATTCCAAGGCACCGTGCACATCGATCCTAAGATCGGCTGGCAAAGCCACGGAAACATTCTGACCTGCATGAGCAAAATCCACATCGAGCGTGGCCGCGCCATCGTGCCAGCGTACACCAAACATGTTGCCCATCGCGAGAAAGGCATGTGTACCGATCAGAATTCCGCCTGCTCGGAAAAAACCGTACTCCGCCAAGCGCTTGATAATTCGGAAGTGTTTCGGCGCGGCCGGCGAACCACCGGCGGCGATCGCCATGCGTGCTGGCGTCACCAGTGGCTTGTCCTGTCTTGCCTCGCCGAATCGCCCCACCAGCGCGCGGACTCGCTCATTGTCGGGGCCGACGTAGACCATGCGCAGCTTCTGATCCATGTCCCGATAGGCAAAATACCAGTATTCGCGACCTTTGAGAGTGCGCCTGTGAAACGCGCCAACCAATCCACCCAAGGCATTGTCGATTTCAAATGCCTGTGTCTGGCTGAACAACTCGGCGTATGCGGTCTGGGCGGAAAGCGAAAGGCTTGAAAAACGGGGCATGGCTCACCCACCAGTTACTATATGAATCATAATTAATATAGTAACCACTTCGGCATTGGAATCAAGGCCTCCTGTAGACATTACCAAACATCTGCCGCAATCCATCCCTCAGCGATACCTGCGCCCGCCAGCCCAGTTCCCGCTCGATCCGCACCGGCGAATACCAGGCCGAGCCGAGCAGGCGGTCAAGCGCTTCGCTATCCAGCGGCATACGGCGCCGCGTCAAGGCCTCCAAACCATCGCCCACGCGCCCGCCAAGACGCAACAGAACAGCCGGCACCTCCCAAGCAAGCGGCGCCATCCCAAGCGCTTGTCGCAAAGCATCATAAAGCTGGCGCCCCGACGGCGCTTCCGGTGCCGCAACAATATAGGTACGGCCATTGGCCCGATCATCGTCGGCAACCAGTCTCATCGCCGCGATCACATCATCGACGTGCACCAACGAGCGGTGATTGCCAGTCTCCGGTAGCGGCGGAAACAATCCGCGTCGAACCAGCCGCCCCATGCGTTCCAGATTGCCCCGCCCCCCGGAACCATAAACCATGGCCAGACGCAGGTTGACGACGTGCATCCCATAACGCGCTCCGGCCTCGAGAACTGCCTGCTCCGCTGCCCACTTTGCCTGCCCATAAGCTGTCTCGGGCTTGCCGGGGAAATCCTCATCGGCGCAGGTCGAACCCGGCTCGGCCATGGCCTTGACGCTGGATAGAAAGACAAAGCGCTTGACCCCGGCCTCGCCGGCCGCCTCAACCAGGTTGCGCGTTCCCTCGAAATTGACTTGCCAGTGCAAAGCCGAATCATCGCCAGATAACGAAGAAAAGGCATGTGCATACCCGGCGCAGTGGAATACCCGATTCACACCGGCGCTTGCTGCGGTCAACGCCGATTTATCGGCCAAATCCGCAACACGAAAATCGGCGCTGCCGTCCCCGGAACGCGCCAGCCCCACGCACGGCAAATCCGCTTTGCGCAGCGTACGAAGAAGACTTTGGCCGATGAAACCGGTTGAACCGGAAACAAGATTCAAGCGGCGACCTCGCGGAACAAATCGGCATACGCCCGACCCAACGCCGGACCGGAGAACAGGCGCTCATAGCGGGCCCGCGCCCCCCGCCCCAGCGACTCGGCAAGGTTGGTGTCCTTCAGCAAGGTATTCAACGCCCCCGCCAGCGCAACCTGATCTTCCGGCGGCACCACCAGACCGGACTCCTCATGGGCGTTCACATACGAGGTTCCCGTACCAATCTCACATGAAACCAGCGGCCGACCAAAGATTGACGCCTCGACCAGAACCATCCCGTAAGCCTCGGAGCGCAAATGCGATGGCAGCACCAGCGCCCGGCAGCGCTTGAGCAAAGCCACCTTTTCTTCGTCCGAAATCTGCCCGGCGAACAGCACATTCGATGCCCCTTGTTGCCCGGCAAGCGCGCGCAACTTTTCGCCTTCCGGCCCCGAACCGGCAATCACGATGCGCGCTTTCACTTGCCGTGCTGCCTCGATGAGGACATGCAAGCCCTTGTAGTAGCGCAAAACCCCGATGAACAGGAAAAATGGTTCGTCTGCAGCCAGGCCAAGCCGGGGAAACACCGCGTCATCGCCGTGCACCGGATACGATTCTTCGACAATCCCCAACGGGATCACACGCACCTTGTCACGGATCGCCGGGTCGGAAAGCACTGGGCTGGTCCGCGCGTAGGCCGGGCAATTGGCAACGATAGCGCGCATGTTGCGTAGCGTCCGCCACATCAGCGGCGCATACGCCCGACCCAGCCAGCGCTGGCGAACCACATCCGATACATAAGTCAGCACCGCCGGCGTCTTCACCCCGGTTGCGGCGTGAATCAGGTCGGCATAAGGCCATGGGTACAAAAAATGCACCACATCCGACTGCTTCGCCAGATTGCGAAATTGAGTCACCGCATCGATGCCACCCAAATCGCATGAGGCCGGTGCGGCCCATGAGCGCGAGCGCACCACACGCCCCTCCGGTCGCTCGATCACTGCCGGCTGCGGCTTCGGAGATAAGGTAAAAATCGTGTTCGACACCCCGGCCGCCTTCGTCGCCAGGCACAACTGACGAATCGCCTCCTGCATTCCACCTTGCGGATCCGGAAAATAGGTCCGATATACATGCAGCACTGATGGCTTCAGTTCATTCAGCTTGTTACGCATAATCCTTTTTTCTTCCATGCCACAAACAGTGCCGCCGATAATCCGATGCCGAGGACAACCTCGGTGGCAACTGTCATCCAAGCTGCCGCCCAAGCACCATACGCCGGCATCATCAGCAAATTCCCCGCGACATTAAAGACGGCCGCGACAGTAGCCGTCCAAACATAATGGCGATCAAGGCCCATGGCAAACACGCCCTGCCCAAGCACACCGTTTGCCAACGCAAAAACCAGCATCAGGGAGAGCACCTTGAACAAGCCACCAGCCATCCCAAAGCCTTCGCCAAAAATCAGCCGGAAGAATAAATCTGCGGTGGGCAACGCCAGCAAAAATACCAGCAAACCCAGCCCGCCCGCCAGCGCGGCAAGGCGCACTACCCTCGCAATCGTTTCCTGACCATCCGCTTCGACATTCAACCGGAACCGCCGAAAGAGCAGCAGACTGACCGGCGTTGCCAGCAAAAGCACTGCCTCGATCAAGCGACAGGCCACACCATAGGCGCCCACATCGGCCTTCGGTATTTCCATCAGCTTGAAAATGAGTATGTCGGAACGAAAGTAGATTACCGTAGCCAGATCGAGCCAGATCAGTGGCAAGACCACAGCATAAATTTCCCGGGGTATTCGGAGCACGGGGCGAACCCAACCCTTGCGCATGAGCAGCAGCAACAATATGAGCGCACCCACAAACTGCGCCGCAAGTACCTGCCAAGGCGCGTCGGCGCCCCACCACAGTGCCAGGGCTATGCAGGCCGCCGTCAGGATCCGGCTCGCCATCTGCCACAATGCATCGCGCATCAAGCGCCCCTGCCCGCGCAGGATTGCCATGGAAAACTGCGCGAATATCGCAGCGCCAAACGCGCCGACCGTTGCCAACAACGTTGGCCAGTGCAGATGAAAAGGATTGACTAAAACCAGCATCGCCAAAAAGGCTGTTGCCAGAAAGGCGTGGCCAAAAGCAAAGCCGTGCAGATTCGGCCCATGCCTGGCCAGCACCGGTGAAGCGCGCACCGTCTCACGAATCAACAGCTTGCCGAAGCCGCCATCGATCAATATTCCCATCAGCGCGCCGAGAGAAACTGCTTGGGCGTAAACCCCGAACGTCTCCGGTCCGAATCGCCGGGCAATAAATACGCTGAGGACGAATGAAACCCCGCCGACAAAGCCAATCGCAAGCCATTGCGCACCGAGAAGGCGCTTCAACACGTCAAAACGCTCCGGCCCATCGTGTTCCCGCTCAAGGCGTACAACCCCTTGCCCCTAGGTAGCAAGCGCGCGACGATAGACGGCAATCGTTTCAGCTGCAGTTTTCTTCCACGAGAATCCCGCCGCTCGCTTAATCCCCTGCTGCGCAAGCACTTCAGCAAATGCCCGATCTTCGAGCACGCGACGCAAGGATTCGGCCAGCGCATCCACATTCATCGGGTCGACGAGAACCCCGGCATCGCCAACCACTTCCGGCAAGGAACTCGACCTGGACGAAATGACCGGTGTACCGCAAGCCATCGCCTCCAGTGGCGGCAACCCGAAGCCTTCATAGAGCGACGGAAAAACGAACGCTGCCGCCCCGCTGTAGATCAATGGCATCATCTCGTCAGCCACATAACCCAGCGGTTTGATCACACCGCGTTCCACAAGCGGCTTCATGCGCGCCTCTAGGCCACTCGTCAACCAACCGCGCATGCCGACCAGAACCAACGGAAAGCGCTGCTGTAAATCGGCCGGCAACATCGAATACGCATCAATCAGGGCCGGGATGTTTTTCCTCGGCTCAAGCGTACCGACCGACAACACATATTGCCCATACGCCAATCCGTGATTGGCAAGGAATGCATTGCATTCTGCCAGTGCCCGAGGGAAAAAATCAGGTGATACCCCTAACAACACCGGTGTCACTCGCTCCGGGTTCAGCCCGAACGTCTCCACGAGTTCCTGCTTCACAAAACTGCAGTCCGTCAAAATGGCTGACGCTCGCTCCAGCGAGCGAGGAAAATGGCGGCTCATCGCCGCCAAACGTTGCCTTGGATGAGTTTCAGGATGACGAATCCAAGATAAATCATGGACTGTAATTACAGACGGCCCTGAAAAACGAAATGCCAGAAAACTCGGTTCATGGTAGACATCGATTGCCCTATTTAGCAACCCTCCCGAGAACTGCATCTGAAAAATCAGGCTCTTGATTTCGTAAGACCAAGGAACCGCCTTTTTTACATAGGTTTTGATTGTGTCGATATTCGGCAACGGTTGGGCACGGAGCCGCGTTTGCCACCTTCCATAAAAAAAGTATGGACTAACACCCTCAGCCTCAAGGCATTCTCGCCCCAGATGGTAAACATACTGACCGATACCCGTGCGCGGCGATAACAAAGCCGTCGCGTTAATCCCGACCCGCATGGGCTGCTCATGCATTGGCATACATCCAGCGCAATGTGTCGCGCAATGGAATCGCTCCCGGGTCACCAATCACCTGCCTCAACTTAACGGTGCTTCCCTGCAATCGTTTCACATCGTTGGCGCGCACGAACATTGGGTTAACGCGCACCTTGATCTGATAGCCAGCAATTTCAGCCATCATCGCCAGCACATCCTTCAACGAATGTGCCTTGCCGGAACAAACATTGAATATCTCGCCAGCCGTGCCTTTCGCCAACAGCGCCGCATAGGCTCTGGCCACCATACGAACATCCGAAAAATCGCGCTCGACATCAATATTACCTAGCTCTATCTCGTACTCACCACGCCGAAAATGTTCCACGATCTTAGGAATAAGGAACTGGGGCGATTGTCCGAGACCTGTGTAATTAAAAGTCCTCGTTAATATGATCGGGAGGCGGTCCATCCAAATGCGCGCCATGTATTCCATGGCCAACTTGCTAACACCATAATCGTTTGCCGGAGCTGGTGGAACGCTTTCATCCAACATCTCGACTACGCTGTTTCCATAGACATTTGAACTGCTGACAAGCAAGACCGAGCGCGGCTTCTGAGCCATCCCTGCCAAGGCCTCCAGAAGATTCCTTGAGCCTACGATATTCGTCCGGTATACCGCATCAACATCACTATGCCCCACAAAGGAAATGGCTGCCAGATGGACGACGACATGCGGTTGCACATCGGCGACCACCCGGACGAGCGAAACACGATCGCACAAATCAACACTGTACATTCCCGGACCAATCGGTTCCGAACCATGAGCAGTGCCGAAGACACTGTATCCCGCCAATTCAAGTTCCTTGGCGAGGTAGCGCCCCGTAAATCCGCCAAGCCCTGTCACCAAGGCGCGCGGTTGGTCAGAACGAGAAGCCACGCTCGTTGCGCTTCATGTCGGCACCAACCATCATGGCACACAATTGCTCCAAGGTCGTCTTCGGCTCCCAACCGAGCTTTTGCTTGGCGCGCTCCGGATTACCAATCAAAAGATCTACTTCCGCCGGACGATAGAACTTCGGGTTGATTCGTACAACGGTTCGTCCATTTGCGACATCGATGCCGACCTCTTTTTCCGCTTCCCCCTTGAAGTCGACCATAATGCCAACTGCTCTAAAGGCCATCGACACAAAATCACGCACCGTTTCGGTTCGGTTGGTCGCCAGCACAAAGGTATCCGGCTCGCTGGCCTGCAGCATCCGCCACATGCCCTCGACATACTCTCTCGCGAACCCCCAGTCACGCTTGGCATCGAGATTGCCGAGCTCCAACACGTCTATCTTGCCTAGCTTGATCTTGGCCACGCTGTCCGTGATCTTGCGCGTCACAAATTCGCGTCCGCGCAACGGAGATTCATGGTTGAACAAGATACCGCTAGAGCCGAAAATGCCATAACTCTCACGATAATTGATCGTCATCCAGTGTGCATACAGCTTGGCAACACCATAGGGGCTGCGCGGATAGAAAGGAGTTGACTCGACTTGGGGAATCGCTTGTACCTTCCCGAACATTTCGGATGTGCTCGCCTGATAAAAGCGAATTTTCGGATTAACAATGCGAATCGCCTCAAGAAGATTTACAGCGCCGATTCCGGTTATCTCTGCAGTGGTAAGTGGCTGATCGAACGAGACCCCGACAAAACTCTGCGC
>JAEUOH010000079.1 GCA_016790845.1 Dechloromonas sp. | reverse complement strand
CTCGCCGCGCTGGCCAACGTCAATGCCGCCGTCTGCCCACAACGCGAACAGGCCCTGGCTGAGTTCTACGACAAGTGGAAAGACGAGGCGCTGGTCGTCGATAAATGGCTGGTCGCCCAATCGACCAGCCGCCGCCCGGACACGCTGGCCACCGTCAAGGCGCTGACCGAACACCCGGCTTTCGATGCGGGCAATCCGAACAAGATCTACGCGCTGATCCGCGCCTTCGGGGCCAACCTCGTGCGCTTCAATGCCGCCGACGGCAGCGCCTACGCCTTCATCGCCGACCGCATCCTGATGCTGCACGACAAGAACCCGCAAGTCGCCTCGCGCCTGGCGCGCTGCTTCGACCGCTGGAAGAAGTTCGATACGGCGCGGCAAGCCCACGCGCAAGCCGCGTTGGAACGCATCCGCGATCACGACGGCCTGTCGCGCGACGTGATGGAAGTCGTGACGCGCGCCCTCGGCTGAAAGCACGATGAAGCGGCGACAACTGCTGGCGAGCGGCCTCGGTCTTGCCGCCCTGGCAGCTGCCCCGCTGGCCAGGGGCAGCGCGCCGCGGGTGTTGATCGTCGGCGGCGGCTGGGGCGGATTGGCGGCGGCACGGCAACTGCGACTGCTGGCGCCGTCGCTGGATGTCCTGCTGATCGAGCGTCAAGGCGAATTCCGTTCGCTGCCGCTTTCCAACCGCTGGCTGGTCGGTCTCGCCGACGCGCAAACATTAGTACGCGATTACCGGGAAGTCGCCAGCCGCCACGGCTATCGCTTCCTGCAGGACGAGGTGCTGGCCATCGACCGTGAAAGGCGCCAGATCACCACGCGCAGCCAGACGCTAGACTACGACTGGCTGATATTGGCCGCCGGCATTCGCGAGGATTTCACCGCCTGGTACGGTGACGATGCCGATGCCGCACGCCATACGCGGCAAGCCTTCGCGTCCGGCTTCACGGGCGGCGCTGATCTGCTGCGCCTGAAGACGCGACTGGACAGCTTTGCCGGTGGTGACCTGGTGATGACCATTCCGCCCATGCCCTACCGCTGCCCACCAGCGCCCTACGAGCGCGCCGTGATGATCGCCTGGTGGCTGAAAGAGCGGCGGATCAAGGGCCGGCTGCTGATCCTCGACCCTAACCAGCCCGCGCTTTCCTTCGACCGCGTCTTTCGCGACGCCTATGCGGATCAGGTCACTTATTTTCCGCAGTCCCGGATCAGTGCGATCGACCCCTTCGCCAAACGCATCACCACCGAGTTCGAGACCATCGACTTCAAGGAAGCGATCCTCGCCCCGCCGCAGCAAGCCGCTGATCTTGCCTGGCAAGCCGGCCTGATCGGCCGCGGCGGCGACGGCAAGCCCAGTGGTTGGGCAGCGCAGGATCCGGTGCAGTTGAATGCGCTGGCCGACGACCGGATCTTTTTGGTCGGCGACATGGTGGACAAGGCGTCGCCGCTCTTCGGCTTCTATCCAAAAACCGGCCAGATCGCCGCCCGCCAGGGCGCCATCGCGGCGCAGGGAATCGCCCGGCGCATCAGCGGCCATCCATCCGAACAATCCCTGCCGTCCAGCGTTTGCTATGTCGTGCGCCGGGTCAGTCCGCTCGAAATCAGCCGCATCGACACCGATTTTCGCTTTCGTGCCGACGGGCTCATCCAGCAGACTATCAAGCAGACCCACTACCCGCAGGCCGAAGACGAAGACAAGCGCTGGACAGCGCAAATGTTTACCGAACTGGGAATCTAGTGGCGCGCCCAGTACTTGGTCGAACCGTCCGGCAGAACCAGCAGCGTTTCGTATAACTCGCGCCGCACCTCGCGCTGGCCGCTCGTATTGTCCAGCGTCGTGCAGGCCGTCTCGCAGGTCGGGTTGGACAACTCGCGCCCCGGCGCTCCGCGCGGCAGGCCGGGCACAGCGATGCCCCGCGCCTTCGGTTTGTCGCGCAGCAGTTCGTGGATGTCCTCAGCGTGGGCATGGCCCTCGACGAAATAGCCGGCGATCACCGCCGTATGCGTCGACTGCACCGCCGGCGGCACCCGCCAGCGCTTCTTGATCGCGGCCATGTCCTCGGTTTCCCGGTAGCTGACCTTGAAACCGTTCTCGGCCAGGTAGGCGCCCCAGTCGATGCAGGCCAGGCACGGCGAGGGCATAAAAATCTCTATTTTCGGCAGGTCGACCGCATCAGCCGCCAACAGGGGCTGGCAAATCGCAAGACCGAGGAGCGCGAGAAGGGCAGATAGAAAGCGCATCGTCGGCACCGCTCAGCAGGGCTTGCCGGCAACGCAGCCCTTGAGTATCCACAGCGAGATGACGCCCGCCACCTCGTTGGACATGGTCTTGCGCGCCATCGATGTCGGGTCGCGCCCGGCGTTGGTCTTGGCATAGGGGTCGGAACCGCACTCCAGGAGCAGGCGAGCATGCCGCGCATTCTGGGTGTAGGCAGCCATGTGCAGCGGCGTCAGTCCGTCGAGATCGCGCGCATTGCAGTCGGCGCCCGCCGCGATCAGGGCCTGGAGGGCGCCGGTGTCCGGGTTGGTGGCCGCGAGGTGCAAGGGTGTCGAACCCTGCTGGGTACGCTGGTCGCGACTACCGGGCTGTGCCTTGAGCAGCGCGGCGACCTCCGCGCCGCTACCGACCCGGGCGGCATCGTGAATCGGCTGGTCGGCCGACAATGCCTGTAACTCGCCGCCCTGTGCCGCACTCCCCAGCGCCAATGCGAGGGTTAGGCAGAGCGGCAGCATTGGTCTGAGTAATTTCATGGGTAATAACCGACAGCAGAATTGCGAGCTGACATTATGCAGAGAAAGCCGGCCGACTTTGCGGCTGCAAAAAGACCTAGTGCGGAAGGAGTAATCCTCTCGTCGGGCAATCCTCAGGCGCTGGCAGCCGCCTTGGCCGGTGCCCACTGCCGGCGACTGACCGGCAGCTTGTCCGGCACGCCGCGCAGCAACGCCCAGCCGTAGGCCTCGGCATCGTCGCCGGCCGCCTTCTCGAAACCGGCGAGCGCGGACTTGGCGACCAGTACCGCGCGATGAAGGCGCATGAAGCGTTCGGCGAATTCTTCCTCAAGATGCGTGAGCGCCTCGTCGAGCAGGTATTCGCGTTCCACGGTGCGGGCCGTCACATATTTCAGATCAGCCTTGAAATAGAGCACCTCGGCCACCGGCACCAGAAGCAGCCGGCCGCGCTCGTGGCAGGAAAGATGGGTGCGCCCGCCACCGCGCACCTTGCGCCCGATGTCGGCAAGCAAGGCCGGATCGGGCTGTGGTGTAGCTGCGACCTTTTGCAGCGCGGTCAGCAGGCGCTGGGTACGCACCGGCTTCAAGAGGTAGTCGACGGCGTTGAGATCGAACGCCTGCACCGCGTAGTTGTCGTAGGCCGTGGTGAAGATGACGGCGGGCGGGTGCTCGAAGGCGCCGAGGTGGCCGGCCAGCTCGATGCCGTCCATACCCGGCATGCGAATGTCGGCAAGCACGACGTCGACCGGGTTTTCGCGAATGAACTCGAGCGCGGCGATGCCGTTACCCGCCTCCCCGACCACTTCGCTGGCGAACTGGATTGAGATGTCGCCCAGCAACTCGCGCAGACGCGAGCGCGCCAGCGGTTCATCGTCGACCAGGAGGATTTTCAGGGGATGGTCTTGCGGCATGGCAGGATGATGCGGACCTCATAATTGGTTTCGCCGGCCTCGATTTCCAGCCGCGCTTCAAGATCGTAATACAGCGCCAGCCGTTCGCGAATATTGGCGACGGCGATCTGGTTGCCACTGGCGTGCAGGCCGGCGGTCACCGTCGGGTTGGCAATGGCGATGCGCAGCTCATCGCCACGCTGCTCGATGGCGATACGCACGACGCCGCCTGCCGGCGCCGGCTCGATGCCGTGATAGACAGCGTTTTCCAGCAGCGGCTGCAGCATCAGCGGCGGGATCGGCATCTCCATGGAAATGGCACCGATTTGCCAGTCGACTGCAAGGCGCTCGCCCAGGCGCAGTTTTTCCAGATCGAGATACTGCTTGCCGAGGGCGATTTCGTCGGCCAGGCTGACCAGTTCGCCGGGGTCGCGCATCGCGGCGCGGAACAGGTCGGACAACGATTCCAGCGCCGCCTCGGCCTGTTGTGGCCGGGCACGGATCAGCGACAGCACGGCATTCAGCGAGTTGAACAGAAAATGCGGGCGGATGCGGGCATTCAGGGCCGCCAGCCGCGCTTCGGTCTGAGCCGGTGAATAGGCGCGGGCGCGCAATTCGAAATAAATGAGCAGGAGAATGCTGGCGCCTGTGGCGAGGATGACCGGCCGCAACAGGTCAACACCATCGCCGAAACCAAGTGACTGCCAGAAAATCTGCTGGGCGAAAGCCAGAAAGCCGACCAGCGCGACCACGCAGGCTTGGCCGATACGCAGCGGCAACGCGCGCAATGGATTGCGCAAACCGGCCAGCAGGCCGAGCACGACCAGCAACAGGGGCTGCACCAGCGCTGCCATCTCGACGTAGCGTGCCATCCAATCGGCCCAGCCGGGCGACTGGACGAAGGCGACGGCCAGCGCCAGCAGGTTGACGCCGAGCAACACGCGCAACATCACCCCGAAATTACGCCAGTCGGGTAGCGGATGAGTTGCGGGAAAGTGCCGTATACTTGTCATTCCTGATGTGTTTTTGCCCTGACTGCCCCATTTTATGACATCCAACGCTGCACAATACACTTGGGCCGGACGATTCTCCGAGCCGGTTTCCGATCTCGTCAAACGCTATACCGCCTCGGTCGATTTCGACCAGCGCATGTGGCGGCAGGACATTCGCGGCTCTCTGGCGCACGCGCGGATGCTGGCCAAACAGGGGATCATCGCGGCCGGGGACCTGGTCGACATCGAGCGTGGCATGGAAATGGTCACCCGCGAGATCGAATCCGGCGAATTCGAATGGTCGCTTGACCTCGAAGACGTGCACCTCAATATCGAAAAACGCCTCACCGCGCTGGTCGGCGATGCCGGCAAACGCCTGCACACCGGCCGCTCGCGCAACGACCAGGTGGCGACCGATATCCGCCTCTACCTGCGTGATGCCATCGACGACATCCTTGTACTCATCAAGGCCTTCCGTTCAGCGCTAGTAGATCTCGCCGAACAGGAAGCGGCAACGCCGATGCCGGGCTTCACACATTTGCAGGTCGCGCAGCCGGTCACCTTCGGCCACCACATGCTGGCCTATGTCGAGATGTTCGGCCGCGACGCCGAGCGCTTTGCCGACGCCCGGAAGCGCACCAACCGCCTGCCGCTTGGCGCCGCCGCGCTGGCCGGCACGACCTACCCGATCGACCGCGAATTCGTCGCCGAACAACTGGGCTTCGAGGGCGTCTGCGAAAACTCGCTGGATGCCGTTTCCGACCGCGACTTCGCCATCGAATTCACTGCCGCCTGTGCGCTCTTGATGATGCACATCAGCCGCCTGTCCGAAGAACTGGTGATGTGGATGAGCCCGCGCGTCGGCTTCATCCAGATCGCCGACCGCTTCTGTACCGGCTCGTCGATCATGCCGCAGAAGAAGAACCCGGACGTGCCGGAACTAGCGCGCGGCAAGACCGGCCGCGTCTATGGCCAGTTGATGAGCCTGCTGACCCTGATGAAGTCACAGCCGCTGGCCTACAACAAGGACAATCAGGAAGACAAGGAACCGCTGTTCGATGCCGTAGACACGGTCACCGACACGCTGCGCATCTTCGCCGACATGGCCGGCGGCATCACCGTGCGCGCCGACAACATGCAGGCGGCGCTGACCCAGGGTTTCGCCACTGCCACTGACCTCGCCGACTACCTGACCAAGAAGGGCCTGCCTTTCCGCGACGCACACGAAGCCGTCGGCCACGCCGTCAAGGCCGCCGAGTTCAAGGGCGTCGACCTGCCCGGCCTGACGCTCGAGGAACTCAGGCAGTTCTCGCCGCTGATCGAAAACGACGTTTTTTCGGTGTTGACCGTGACAGGTTCGCTGGCCAGCCGCAATCACATCGGCGGCACCGCGCCGGAGCAGGTCCGCGCCGCCATTCAAAGGGTACGCAATCGCCTCTGAGAGATGAAAACGAAGCTCGGCAAATACGATCTGATCAGCAAACTTGGTGAAGGTGCGACGAGCACCGTCTACCTTGGCCGCGATCCATTTGCCCAGCGTGACGTGGCGATCAAGGTCGCCAGCCCGGGTATCCTGCGCGACCCGGAAAAGGGCAAGCTGTACAGCAACCTCTTCCTCAACGAAGCCTCGCTGATCGGCAAACTCAACCACCCGCACATCGTCCAGATCTACGACGCGGTGGTGACCGAGGATCTTTGCTACATCGTCATGGAATACGTGGCCGGCGGTACGCTGGAAGCGCATACCGAACGCGATACGTTGCTGCCGGTCGACCGCGTCGTCGAGCTGATTTTCAAATGCACGCGGGCACTCGACTTCGCCTACCGCCTGGGCATCACCCACCGCGACATCAAGCCCGCCAACATCCTGCTCGCCGGCGAGTCGGACATCAAGATTTCCGATTTCGGCGCCGCCATCACCAATGCCCGCAGCGACCGCACGGTCATTTCCGGGATCGGCTCGCCCGCCTACATGTCGCCGCAGCAGGTTCAGGAACGCTTCCTGGACCACCGCACCGACATCTATTCGCTGGGCGTCGTCATGTACCAGTTGCTGACCGGCGAGCTTCCGTTCACGGCCGACAGCAACTACAACATGGTTTACCAGATCATCCACGGCACGCCGGGCAAACCTTCGGAACAGCGCCCCGGCTTGCCGGCGGCGCTCGACGACATCGTCGCGCGGGCGATGGCCAAGGACGTCAACGACCGCTACCCGACCTGGCAGGCCTTCGCGCACGATCTCGCGCAGGCTGCGCGAAACGGTCAACTCAAGGCCCAGTCCGAAGAATTCGCCGATACCGAGAAATTCGCGTCGCTACGCGCCCTGCCCTTCTTTGCCGACTTCTCCGACGTCGAGATCTGGGAAGCCCTGCGCTTCGCCGACTGGCAACGCCTGGCGCCCGGCACCGTGATCATTCGCGACGGCGAGCCGGGCAATTTCTTCTGCTTCGTCACCGAAGGGCAACTGACGGTCAGCAAGAACGGAACGCCATTGACGAAGCTGGGCAGTGGCGAGTGTTTTGGCGAAATGGCGATCATCAGCAGGCATGGCCACGTGCGCAGCGCCGACGTCGTCGCCGACAGCGACGTCAATATCGTCACCATTCGTGGAGAAGCCCTGGAAAAGGCCTCCGAATCGTGCCGGATGCACTTCTACCAGGGCTTTCTGGACGTGCTCGCGACCCGCCTGTCGCTGTCCAACCTGCGGGTCGCGGCGATCTGACCTAACTGGCCGGTCGCGGCAAAGAAGCTTCCGCCTCGCTCGCAGTCTCGAAGATATGCGGCGCGACTTCCCGTTTCGCCAGCGCCTCGCCCAGTTTCACGCGCAGGAAAGTGTTGGAGGTGTAGCGGGTCACGTCATGGTAGTTGCGCTCAACAACCCCCTTGACCATGCCAATGTAGTCGTCCACCAGTTCGGGCAGGATGCTGAAACGGTCGTAATTGACGACGGCGTAGACCTTGTGGCCGACCGGCTTCAGGCAATCCTCCACCGCGCGCTCGATGCGTGCGATGTCTTCTTTGCTGCGCACACTGAGACCCTCGAAATTGAGGAAAAAGAGGTTCTTCTCGGCGTCGTAGTGCAAGCGGTCGGGCAGCGGTATTTCCAGCATCTCCGCCCGTATCTTCATCGGCTCATCCTGGAAGATCCGGCTGTCCATCAACGCCGGCTCGTGATGCATGATCGGCATGAAATCCATCTTGTCGAGGATGTCCTTCTGCAGATCCACGCCGGGCGCGATCTCGATCAGTTCGATCCCTTCGGGACAAAGACGGAAGACACAACGCTCGGTCACGTAAAGCACCGTCTTGCCCCACTTGGCGGCCTGCGGGCCGCTGAAGGTGCGATGCTCGACTTCCTCGACGAATTTCCTCGCCTTGCCATCCTCCAGAATGACCAGTTTTCCGGCGTCGACCGCAATCTCCAGGTTGCCGGCGGTAAAGGTGCCGACGAAAACCACCTTCTTGGCGTTCTGCGAGATGTTGATGAAACCGCCGGCCCCGGCCAGCCTCGGCCCGAACTTCGAGACATTCAGGTTGCCCTGTTTGTCGGCCTGCGCCAGCCCAAGGAAGGCGACATCGAGGCCGCCACCGTCGTAAAAATCGAACTGGCTGGGCTGGTCGATGATCGCCTGGGCGTTTGTCGCCGCACCGAAGCTGAGGCCGCCGGCCGGCACGCCGCCAATGACGCCGGGTTCGGCGGTCAGCGTCATCAGGTCGATGATCTGCTCCTCGGCGGCGACGTTGGCGACGCCCTCCGGCATGCCGATGCCGAGATTGACGACCGAGTTTGCCCGTAGTTCCAGCGCAGCCCGGCGCGCAATGATCTTGCGCTCGCTCATTCCCATCGGCGCGATCGCCGACATCGGCACCTTGATTTCGCCGGCGAACGCCGCACTGTAAGGTTCGGCGAAAGTCTGCAAGTGATATTCCGGCTTTTCGGCGACCACCACGCAGTCGACGAGAATGCCGGGAATCTTTACCTGGCGCGGGTTTAGCGTACCACGCTCGGCAATGCGCTCGACCTGAACGATGACCGTGCCACCGGAATTGCGAGTCGCCATCGCGATGGCCTGCGCCTCCAGCGTCAGCGCTTCCTTTTCCATCGTGATGTTGCCGTCGGGATCGGCGGTAGTGCCGCGAATGATGCCGACGTTGATCGGGAAGGCCTTGTAGAAAAGGTACTCCTCACCATCGATTTCCATCAGGCGGACTACATCGGCGGTCGTCTTCTCGTTCAGCTTGCCGCCGCCGAAACGCGGATCGACGAAGGTGCCGAGGCCGACCCGCGTGATGGTACCCGGCTTGCCGGCGGCAATATCGCGAAAGAGATGGGCGATGACGCCTTGGGGCAAATTGTAGGCCTCGATCCGGTTGGCGACCGCCAACTGCTGCAGTTTCGGCACCAGCCCCCAGTGTCCGCCCAGCACGCGGGCCACCAGCCCATCGTGACCGAGGTGGTTTAGCCCACGTTCCTTTCCGTCGCCCTGGCCGGCGGCATAGACGAGGGTCAGGTCACGCGGACTCCCGAGGCCATGGACGTCGCCCTGCTCGTTTTCGAGAAAAAGCTCCTCGAGGGCCACAGCGATATTCTCGGCAAAACCAATACCAACGAAACCGCCGGTGGCGACGGTGTCGCCACTCTGAATCAGGCGAACCGCCTCGCGCGCACTGACGATCTTACCGGTATCAGATGCGCGCAACAACGAAGCGACAGGGTGTTTGGCAGCTGTCATGTCTTGTCTCCTGGAACGGTCTCTGAGGACCTTAAACGATACCGGTCAGGTAATACGTGGCGATGACGACGAACACGGCCAGCGTCTTGATGCAGGTAATCGCAAAAATATCCTTGTACGACTGGCGGTGGGTCAGGCCGGTCACTGCCAGCAGCGTGATCACCGCGCCGTTGTGCGGCAGAGTGTCCATGCCGCCCGAGGCCATCGACGCGACGCGGTGGAAGACTTCCAGCGGAATGCCGGCATCGTGGGCGTTCTGGATGAAAGTTTCGGACATGGCTGCAAGCGCGATCCCCATGCCGCCCGAAGCCGATCCGGTAATCCCGGCAAGCACGGTAACGGTGATTGCTTCGTTGACCAGCGGGTTCGGAATGGCGCGCAGCGCATCGGCGATAACCAGGAAACCCGGCAAGGCGGCGATGACGGCACCGAAACCGTATTCGGAAGCGGTATTCATGGTCGCGAGCAGCGCACCGCCGATGGCCGTCTTGGTGCCCTCGGCGAATTTCTCCATCACCGTCCGTCCGGCAAAGATGAAGACCGTGGCGATGCCGACCAGCAAGGCGCCTTCCACTGCCCAGATAGCGGCGATGGCCTTGGTCTGCTGCACCACCGGCGCCGCCTTGCCGATCACCGCCGGGATGAACGAAACCGATTCGCCATACGCCTGGGGAATCATCACCGTGAACACCTTGTTCATGACGCCGACCATGACCAGCGGCAGGATGGCGATCAGCGGATGCGCCAGTTTTTCGTGCTCGAAGGCTTCCGGCTCGTTGAGCAGGTTGGTGCCGTAGCCCTCGCCTGCCGTCATGGCCTTGCGCCGCTGCCATTCGAGGTAGGCCATGCCGACGATGAAGATGAAGATGGCGCCGATGATCCCGAGCATGGGCGCGGCATAGATGTTGGTCTTGAAGAAGGTGGTCGGGATGATGTTCTGGATCTGCGGCGTTCCCGGCAGCGCATCCATCGTGAAGGTGAAGGCGCCCAGCGCGATGGTGCCCGGGATCAGGCGCTTCGGTATGCCGCCGGCGCGGAACATTTCGGCCGCGAACGGATAGACGGCGAAGACCACGACGAACAGCGACACCCCGCCGTAGGTCAGGATCGCGCAGACCAGCACGATCGAGAGCATGGCACGCTCGCGGCCGATCAGGTTGATCACCGAGGCGACAATTGCCTTGGAGAATCCGGACAGCTCGATGACCTTGCCGAACACCGCCCCGAGCAGGAAGACCGGGAAGTAGTTCTTGACGAAAGCCACCATCTTGTCCATGAACAGCCCGGTAAACATCGGGGCCACCAGCGACGGGTCGGTGAACAGAACCGCGCCGAGCGCCGCGACCGGCGCGAAGAGAATGACGCTGTAGCCGCGGTAAGCGACGAACATCAGGAAGCAGAGTGCTCCCAGGACAATCACGAAATCCATTTACTTGCCTCCATTTCGTTCTTATTGACGAGAAGGCCGGTACGCGCTCGATCGGCGAACCGGACACCCCAGCTTGTTTATGGCTTGCTGAAAGAACAGGTATTTCTACAGCTTGCCCGCACTGGCAGAGCGGTCACGGGAGGCCACAGTTTGCGCCAATGAAATGACATAGCACAACTGCCCGGACGCAAATATTTCGCGCGGCCGTTCGAATGGCAAAACTGCCCTTCCGAAACCTCAACAAGACCGATCCTGCCGCCCGTCGTAAAGCATGCTTCGCGCCAGAATAATTAACTCGTTGAACAATCGGTAATTTCGAGTGTTTTTTTATGTCGACCGCAACCGCTGCCTGTATGGCATGGCAGACATGGTGTCCGCCAGGACGGACAGCTCAGACTGCGTTGACGTCTAGCCCGAGCGCAGCGATCTTCTCGTACAAAGCGGCGCGCGAGATACCGAGCAGCTTCGCGGCCTGCGACTTATTGCCCTGCGTCGAACGCAGCGCGTTGCGTATCGCCTCGCGCTCGGCGCCGGCCACCGTCTCGGCGAACCCTGGCGCCGTACCGGCCGATAGCACGCTGTGGCCGGCCGGCAATACCCGCTCGATGTCTCCTGCCTGGAGCACGACGGCATCCGACATCAGCACGGCACGCTCCAGTACATTGGACAGCTCGCGCACGTTGCCCGGCCAGTTGTAGCGCCGGAGACACTCAAGCGCCTCCGGATCGACTTCGCAAGGAGGCATGCCATGCCGACGGGCGATGTCTTCGAGGAGATACTCCGTCAGCAGCTGCATGTCATCGAAACGTTCACGCAATGGCGGCGTTTTCAAGGTAATGACATTGAGCCGGTAATAGAGGTCGGCGCGAAACTCGCCATTCGCCACCATCGCTTCCAGATTCCGGCTGGTCGCTGCGATGACCCGGACGTCGACCCGTGTTAGCTGGTTGGAACCGACCGGCTCGAACTCCTGTTCCTGCAGCGTGCGCAGCAGCTTGGCCTGAAGCGCCAGCGACATGTCGCCGACCTCGTCGAGAAAAAGGGTGCCGCCGTCGGCCAGTTTGAACTTGCCGTCGCGCCCCCGCCGGTCGGCGCCCGTGTAGGCCCCTGGCGCCACACCGAAGAATTCGGCTTCGAGCAGCGTTTCCGGCACTGCGGCGAGGTTGACCGCAACGAATGGCGCCAGTGAGCGCGGGCTCGCCGCGTGGATTGCCTGCGCTAGCAACTCCTTGCCGGTGCCGGTCTCGCCGAGGATCAACACCGGCGACGCGAGACGCGCAGCGCGCCGCGCCAGCTGCTTGAGTGCGACACAGGCCGGCCCGCCGCCGAGGAAGCTGGAGAAGGTGTAGCGCGTACGGCGCGCCTCCTTCAGCTGACGTTCGGTTTCGGCCAGGTCGGCACGCAGGCGCTGGTAACGGGTCACCACCGGCGTCAGGTGGCGCGGATCATCATAGAGCACGAGGCCCACTGCCCCGACCACAACCCCGTCGTCGTCGCGCAAGGGCAAGCGGGTGACGACGAAGGACTCGGCACCGAAATCCATGATGTCGAGCATGATGGGACGGCCACTCTCGACCACCAGACGCATCTGGCTGTTCGGAATCACCTCCTCGATCGGCCGGCCGATCGTCGCCGCCGGATCGGCAATGCTCAGGCGCACCGGGTAACGATCGTTCATCCAGACCAGGCGCGCCTGGGCATCGACGATCACCGCGCCCTCGCAGATTTCCGCAAAGTACTTGAGCAGTGACCGGTTGGCCAGCTCACGCAGGTCAAGCTCGCCCCGATGGCTCACCGGCGTAGCTCCAGGCTGCCCAAGCAAAAAGCGCCGCAATGGCCCGACAACATCTTCCGGCAAGGGTCTTCCGGGTCAATTACAGCATCCACGCATCCGTCTCCTCATCGTTGGCGCTCAGGTTGTCTTGCTCTTGGAGGCAACAGTTTGCGCCAACAGAATTACATCAAGCAACTACCGGCAAAAAACCATGCGCCCGTTCTTTTTGCCTGACAGCCCGCAACCTGGCACCGGCCATGGCAACTCCATACTTGCCTGGCAACGCGACGACACCTATGATCCCCGCAACAATACGAGGAGACTGCCAGATGGAACGCAAACACGAGAAATACGAAACCTTGCTCGCGCGCTGCAAGGAAATCGCGCCAACGCCGACGGCGGTCGCCCATCCTTGCGACGAGAGCTCGCTACGCGGCGCCGTCGAGGCGGCCGAGATCGGCATCATCCAGCCGCTGTTGGTCGGCCCGCGCAGCAAGATCGAGGAGGTCGCAAAAACAACAGGCCTGAACATCGCGCCTTACGAGCTGATCGATGCCGAACACAGCCATGCCGCCGCCGACATGGCGGTTCAACTGGCGCGCGAGGGCCGCGCGGAACTGCTGATGAAGGGCAGCCTGCATACCGACGAACTGATGGCGGCGGTCGTGCGCAGCGGCACCGGACTGCGCACCGAGCGGCGCATCAGTCACTGCTTCATCATGGACGTGCCGCATCTGGATCGCCCGATCATCATCAGCGACGCGGCGATCAACATCTTCCCGACCATGGAAGACAAGATGCACATCATCCAGAACGCCATCGACCTCGCCCATTCGCTGGGCATCGAAAAGCCGAAGGTGGCGATCCTCTCGGCCATGGAAACGATCAACCCGAAGCTGCAGTCGACCATCGAGGCTGGCGCCCTGTGCAAGATGGCCGATCGCGGACAGATCACCGGCGGTATCCTCGACGGCCCGCTGGCGCTCGACAATGCCATCGACCTCGATGCGGCAAAAATCAAGAAAATCGAATCGCCGGTCGCCGGCCGTGCCGACATTCTCGTCGTTCCGGATCTTGAAGCCGGCAACATGCTGGCCAAGAGCCTGAGTTTCATGGCCGATGCCGACGCCGCCGGCATCGTGCTCGGCGCCCGGGTGCCGATCATCCTGACCAGCCGTGCCGACTCCGTCCTCACCCGCCTGGCCTCGTGCGCGGTCGCCGCGCTGGTCGCCGCCGCCCGTCGCCAGCAGGCCGGCAAGGCCGTCGCCGGCTGAAACTGGCAAAACGCAAAAGACCAGGGCCGGCATGCGCCGGCCCTGGCATGGACCTCACCTGCCCATCCGTTCAGAACACGGCGGGCACGTACTTGTACGGGTAATCCGGCTCCTTGTAGCCTTCCGGCTTCTGGCGCTTGGGCAGCACCACCCTGGCGCGCTTGATTTCCTCGTAGGGAATCTTGCTCAGGAAGTGGGTGATGATGTTGAGGCGTACCCGCTTCTTGTCGTTCGACTGCCCGACATACCATGGCGCCCATGGCGTGTCGGTCTTCTCGAACATCTCGTCACGCGCCCGCGAGTAGTCGTACCAGCGGCTGTAGGACTTGAGATCCATCGGCGACAGCTTCCATATCTTGCGGCCGTCGTCGATACGCTGGGTCAGCCGGCGCGTCTGCTCCTCCGGGCTTACCTCGAGCCAGTACTTGAGCAGGATGATCCCGGATTCGATCATGACCTTCTCGAAGGCAGGCACCATGTTGAGGAAACGCTGCGCCTGCTCGTCGGTGCAGAAGCCCATGACGCGCTCGACGCCGGCTCGGTTGTACCAGCTACGGTCGAAGATGACGATTTCCCCGGCTGCCGGGAAATGCTGCATGTAGCGCTGGGCGTACATCTGCGACTTTTCGCGCTCGGTCGGCGACGGCAGGGCGACGACCCGGAACACGCGCGGGCTGACCCGTTCGGTGATCGCCTTGATCGTGCCGCCCTTGCCGGCGCCGTCGCGCCCTTCGAACACCACGCACACCTTGAGCCCCTTGGCGACCACCCATTCCTGCAGCTTCACCAGTTCGACGTGGAGTTTTTCCAACTCGCGCTCGTATTCCCGGGTACCCAGCTTTTCGTCCGGGGCGACGGCTTTCTTGCCATCCTTCTTCTTGCTCATCGTTCTCTCCTCAAAATCGGTCGTTTTTCGGGGTCGACCGCAACAGGTCTGTCAATCCCGACTCAAGCCATGATGTTTACGCCGCCATCGACATACATCGTCTCGCCGGTCAGGCGACGGGCGTACGGTGTGGCGAGATAAGCACAGGTGAAGCCGACGTCCATGATGTCAACCAGTTCGCCGACCGGCGCGCGCTTGCCGGCCTTGTTGAGCATCAAATCGAAATCCTTGAGTCCTGAAGCGGCGCGCGTCTTCAGCGGCCCCGGCGAAATGGCATGAACGCGGATATGCTGCGGCCCCAATTCGTAGGCCAGGTAGCGACACGCCGCTTCCAGCGCCGCCTTGACCGGCCCCATGACGTTGTAATTGGGCTCGACCTTCATCGCACCGTGGTAGGTCATCGCGAACATCGTGCCGCCATCCTTCATCAGCGGCGCCGAGAGTTTGGCCATGCGGATGAAGGAATGCACCGACACGTCCATCGCGAAAGCGAAGCCATCGGCAGAACAGTCCACCAACTTTCCCTTGATGTCCTCTTTCTTGGCCGATGCGATCGAATGGACAAGAATGTCCAGTTGCCCCCATTCCTTTTCGATACGGGCGAATAGCGCCTCCAGTTCGCCCGGCTTCGCGACATCGAGCGGCGCGAAGATCGGCGCACCCAACTCCTTGGCCAGCGGCTCGACATGCGGCCTGGCCTTCTCGTTAAGGTAGGTGATGGCGACATCCGCCTCCACCTCGCGGAACGCCTTGGCACAACCGTAGGCGATCGAATCCTGATTGGCGATGCCGACCACCAGCGCCTTCTTGCCGGCGAGGATGGGGCGGGGATTATCTACGGACATCTTTGTCTCCAGTATTTTCGTTTATCGGGCCTTCAAACCGGACCGCAGGCAACCGCTCAACTACGCGCATCCCCGCATATCGGCGATTTCAGTATGGACCGCAAGACAAGCGGTTTCAAGCGTATTCCGGCCGCGCCCGCGCGAGCCTCGCCGCCCATCCACACCGGTCTTCGGCGTGCTATTCTGAGCTCTCCGGCGATACATCGGACAATGAGGAGAACATAATGAAAACGATCCGCTCGCTCCTGCTGTGGTGGCTGGCTGCCAGCCTTCTGCTGGTGTCGGCGGCCCACGCTCAGGGCACTGCGTCATCGACGTCACCGCCGCCGTTCAAGGCGGAGGAACTCGACGCCCTGCTGGCACCGATCGCGCTGTACCCCGACTCGTTGCTGGCACAGATCCTGATGGCCTCGACCTATCCGCTCGAAGTCGTGCAGGCGGCCCGCTGGTCGAAAGCCAACCCAAAGCTCGATGGCGACGCCGCTGTCAAGAAAGTCGAAGGCGAAAGCTGGGACGTCAGCGTCAAGTCGCTGGTCGCCTTCCCCAACGTTCTGGAAATGATGAACGAGAAGCTCGACTGGACACAGAAACTCGGCGACGCGTTCCTGGCCCAGCAGAAGGACGTCGCGGCAGCGATCCAGCGCCTGCGCCGACAGGCCCAGAACGCCGGGAACCTGCAATCGAATCAGCAGCAGGTGGTGCGCTCCGAGGCCCAGACTATCATCATCGAACCGGCCCAGCCGCAGGTTGTCTACGTGCCGGCCTACAATCCGACGGTCGTTTACGGCACCTGGCCCTACCCGGCCTACCCCCCCTATTACTACCCTGGCGTGACCGCCTGGTATCCCGGCTCGGCCTTCGTCAGCGGCCTCGCCTGGGGTGTCGGCTTCGCCGCTGCCGGCGCAATGTTCGGCGGCTGGAACTGGGGCCACGGCGATGTGAATGTCAACGTCAACCGTGCCACCAACATCGACCGCAATTACACGCGCAATAACGTCAATGCCGGTAACAACTGGCAGCACAACCCGCAGCACCGCGGCAACGCCGGCTACCGCGACCAGGCATCGCGCGAGCGCTATGGCGACAGGCAGGCCCAGGCAGACAGGACGCGCAATGATTTCCGCGGACGCGAAGGTGGCGACCGCGGCGGCGCTGGTGGACGGGATGGTATCGGTGGCGACCGTGGTGGTAACCGCGATGGCATCGGTGGCGGGAATCGTGACGGGCTCGGTGGCGGCGGGCATCGCGACGGACTTCCCAGTCACGGGCAATTCGACCGCCCGAGCGGTGGCGGCGGCAATCGCGCCAACGCCTTCGACGGCGTCGGCGGTGGCAACCGCGACCTCGATCGCGGTCGCGCCAGCACCTCGCAAATGCAGCGCGGGGGTGGCGGCGGAGGTCACAGCATGAGCGGCGGCGGCGGACGCAGCTTCAGCGGCGGTGGCGGTGGCGGGCGCGCCGGTGGTGGCGGCGGTCGTGGCGGACGGCGTTAAGGAGAACATGGCATGAACACGAACAAACTCAATCGCCTGATCGCCGGCCTGATGCTTGTGGGTGCCGTGGCGATACCGACCAAGCTCCTGGCTGCGGCCACGACAGTCTTCAAGACGCCTGAAATGGCGATGGAAGCCTTCGGCGCGGCGGTCAACTCCGACGACGAGTCCGCCAAGGAAGCCATTCTCGGCAAGAATTTCCGGGCCGTCATCCCACCCATCGGCACCGAGATTCGTTACAAATTCCTCGAAAGCTGGGCCAGATCGCACAAAATAGAAATGGAGGGCGACAGCACGGCGCGCATCGCCGTTGGCGACTCCGGATGGACATTGCCCATCCCCTTGGTCAAGACCAAGGCGGGCTGGGTATTCGACCTGAAAGCCGGCAAGGCCGAAATCATCGTACGCGAAATCGGCCGTAACGAACTGGCTGTCATCAAGGTGGCGTCCGCCTTCGTCGACGCGCAGCGCGAATATGCCGAAAAGGATCGCAATGGCGACGGCGTACGCGAGTACGCCCGCAAAATCGCCAGTTCGCCGGGCAAGAAAGACGGCCTTTACTGGCCAGACGAAGCCGGGCAGGAGCAGAGCCCGCTGGGCCCGCTACTGGCTGACGCCGCTATCGGGCAGGGCAGGAAACATCCGGGCAGCTACCACGGCTACCATTACCGTATCCTGACATCCCAGGGCGCCCAGGCGGCCGGCGGCGCCCGCGATTATGTGGTCAACGGTCACATGACCGGGGGTTTCGGGCTGATCATGTGGCCGGCCAAATTCGGCGAAACGGGTGTGATGACTTTCATGGTCAACCAGGATGGTCACGTATTCGAGAAAAACCTCGGCCCCGACACCGCAACGAAGGTTGAGCGCCTGCGCAGTTTCAACCCGGACGCTTCTTGGCGGAAAGTGGATAATCCGTGAAAAAATGCAATTTTTTGAATTACAATACGCCGTCTAAATTTTTTTGACAGGGAACTTTTCATGACCAACTTCGCCAAGAAATCCTTGGTTCTGGCCCTGCTGGCCGGCATCGGCTTCGGCGCCTCCATGGCCCAGGCACAAGAACGCGTTTATGTCATCGACCAACGCGATGTCGTCGCCAAGAGCGGCTTTGACCTGTGCTGGCGCACCGGTTACTGGACCCCG
>JAEUOH010000060.1 GCA_016790845.1 Dechloromonas sp. | reverse complement strand
AGCAACTAGCCGCCGCTCCTGTACCTGAAGAAAAATGGATTGGCGGTCTCACTGACGATCAGTTCCAGGTCTTGCTCTCACGGAACAAGGCTGGTGATTTTCTACGTTACGTCGCTGAGTGCTGTGTAACTGAAGCGACAGCTCAAGCAGATATCGATGATTACATCGCGGCCTTGAAGACAGCACCAAAAACCCACGGTTCGGCATTGCAGAAACGCCGACTTTTTGGCGGCAAGGATACCGGCCCTTACATCCTGGTTGAGTAGGAAAGAAAAAGGGCAGGTTCTCCGGCGACCAAACCAGAACCTGCCCCACCAACTGACTATTGATTGGAACAATAGCAATGGCTGCAAAAAAGAATACCACTAGCAAAAAAACACGCAACTCGATCAAATCATCGAGTCACCGTTCCGACTGGGCCGCCTGGATGAATGGTGCTGATCCTGAGTGGCTGCAAACCAGACAAGCCCTGGGGATTGCACAGGTCTTTGATGGGTATTTTCCCATCTGGTTTATCGAAGCTGAGCCATGGCGAGCAGTCACAGGCGCCAGGTTCAAATTCAATCGCACAACTCAACTCGGCCTTACGGTAGAGCAATGCGCCGCCTACCTGCGTGTTCATCGTTCAACCGTTTTGCGTTGGGAAAACGAATCCGTCGAAGTGCCCTATGCAGCGTTTGAGGCATTGCGCCTGCTGAGTCTCACTGCTGGGCAGCGTCTTTCACACAAGCACTGGGATGGCTGGTTTATCAACCGGCAAACCGGCGAGCTGGTATCGCCCAACATTGGCCGGCTGGCCGTCAAGCCTGAAGAGATAAACGGCCTGCCATTGCTCTACAACCGGCTTTCTATCCTCTTGCATCATGTGGAAAAGCTGGAAAGCCAAGTCGACGCGCTGGAAACCGAAAACGTTGCTCTCCGCAGCAATGACAGAACACGCAAGATCGCCGCCGAGCTGGAAGACATGCAGGGGCGAATTGCTGACCTGCTGGCCGGTGTGCGCACCGCCGAAATCATTGAATTCAACCGACCGGCCGTAGAGTTACGCCGGGCATCAAGCTAGGAGATCGCCATGAAAGAACGAGTTTTTCACCTTCGCTATGACCTCGACCCGAAAGCCAATATTCGTCGCCTGCATGCCTACATCCGCACTGTTAATCCAAAATACAAAGTGGCCAGCCGGATGGAGAGAAGTATTCAGGCACGCCGAGCAACCAATCTAATCCGCATCAAGTAAATAGCAAATGTTCCTCGAACCCGATGAGCTGATCGCGCTAACTGGCTGGAGGCGTAAAAGCAGCCAGGTTGCGCAGCTAAAGAAAATGGGCATACCATTTTTCGTCAATGCGTCTGGTCATCCTGTTGTTGCCTGCACGGCTATTGAAGGCCAGAAGGCTAAGGCAGAATCCAAAAAATGGGTGCCATCATGGGCAGAAAACCGAGTGTAAATCGCAACCTGTTGCCACACATGCGAGCTCGCAGACGTGGTGACAAAATCTATTATTTCTTTGATACCGGAGGAAAGCCGCGCAAGGAAATATCGCTTGGTTCCGATTACGTTCTGGCTGTAAGGAAGTGGTCAGACCTGAACAAACTGAAAGCACCAATCGTCATCACGCTTGGATATGTCATCGGTCACTACATGGCCAGTGACAGTTACCAAAAGTTAGCGACCGGGACTCAGGATGACTACAAGTTTGCGCTGGATAAGCTATCGGAAAAATTTGCCGAAGCCCCAATTGATCAGGTCGACTCTCCCCTGGTGCAGCTCTACATGGATGACCGCAGCAGGGAAACACGCCACCGTGCTTTGCGCGAGGTATCAATCCTGTCCATGATTTATCGCTATGCAATGGCACGTGGATGGGTGCAATACAACCCGGTTGCGGCTATTCGTCGTGAGCGGCTTCCTGGGCGGCAGGATGTTTATACGGAAGATGACGTATTGGCAGCGGTGTATCAGCACGCATCAGATGGCCTGAAGGATGCACTCGATATTGCTTACCTGGTTGGCCAGCGGCCAATCGACTGCATTCGAATGACTGAAGCCAGCATCAAGGATTTAGCACTGGCCACCAAACAGACAAAGCGTGGGGTAAAGGTACGTGTTCCAATCACCGGCGACCTCGAACTGCTTATAAATAGAATCATTGCTCGAAAACGTAAATACCCAGTCCAGACAATAGCGCTCCTGGTTGATGAAAAAGGCAGGCCGCTGACTAAGTCAAAACTACGCAGCCGGTTTGAGAAAGCCAGAAAAGAAGCCGGAGAAATCGCCAAGGATTTTCAATTTCGAGACCTTCGGGCAAAGGCTGCAACAGATGTCAGGGATGCCAAAAATCTCGATGCAGCCCAAGCTTTGATGGGACATGCCAGCGCATCAATGACTGAGCATTACACGCGGAACAGGAAGGGAAAAGTAGCCCACTCCGACCTGGTCAGAAAGTGGAAATAATTGTTCCGCAAAGCTGCATTAACGTGACGTAAGTTGTTGAATTTGTTTATCCAGCTAATGTACTGGATTGCGGAACGATAAATGCCGGAAAGCCGCATGGTTGAGCCAAAGACCGTAAGATTCAGGTACTAGCGGGTAACTCCGTGGGGGTTCGAGTCCCTTCCTGGGCACCAGCGATTTTGATCGAAGGCCTTGTTCTTACAAGGCCTTTTTTCATTTTCGCCGCTTTTTTCCGGTCGACCGCAACAGGCGTTTATCAACCGCGAAACATTGTCTCACAGGGCAAGCGGGCGCTTTGTAACAAATGCTCACAATTCCCGCCCGGCAAAGCGTCATCCGTCGCCATCTAGCCGCGTTATTCGGCTTATGAAAACGACCATTAGCTCCCTCTGCATCGCCCTTGTCCTGACCCTGGGCGCCTCCACCACCGCGCTGGCCGATCACGGCTACCGGGGCGGCTACTACGGTAGCAATTACGGCGGCCCGCCGCGCCACTATCACCATGAAGGCGGCTATGCGCGGGGTTCCGGCTGGGCTGGCCCGGCAGCCGTGCTGGCGATTGCCGGCATCGCCGCCGGCATTGCCGCCTCGAACTACTATTCGCCGCCCCCGCCGCCGGTCTATGTGCAGCAACAGCCTGTCTATATCGAGCAGCCGCAACCGGTTTATGTGGCGCCATCGCGCGGATACTGGCGCTATTCCGAGTATTGACCGACGCCGGTCAACGCAAAACGGGGCCATTTCGGCCCGTTGACCGCAACAGGCTGCCTGGCGGCAGCCTGAAACGCTTACTTGAACGGATGCTGACGCAGGATGGTCTCGTCGCGCTCCGGGCCGGTTGAAACGATGGCGATCGGCACCTGGCAGAGTTCCTCCAGCCGGTTGAGATAGGCCTGGGCATTGGCCGGCAAGTCTTCCCAGCGCTTGACGCGGAAGGTCGTTCCCTCCCAGCCCGGCATCGTTTCGTAGATCGGCTCGCAACGTGCGACATCGTCGGCCCCGATTGGCAAAAGGTCGACGACCTTGTCGCCCAGGCGGTAGCCGGTGCAAATCTTGATTTCCTTGAGCCCGTCAAGGACGTCGAGCTTGGTGATGCACAGACTGGTCAGGCCGTTGATGCGTGCCGAGCGGCGCAACAGTGGCGCATCGAACCAGCCGCAACGGCGCTTGCGCCCGGTCACAGTACCGAATTCCTTGCCCACCGAGAACATCTGGTGACCCGGCGTACCTTCGGTGTCGATATCGAGTTCGGTCGGGAAGGGGCCGCCGCCGACACGCGTGCAATAGGCCTTGGTAATGCCGAGTACGTAATGCAGCATGCCCGGCCCGATGCCGGAGCCAGCCGCCGCCTGCCCGGCGACGCAGTTGGACGAGGTGACAAACGGATAGGTGCCGTGGTCGATGTCGAGCAGCGTCCCCTGGGCACCTTCGAACAGCATGTTGGCCCCCGCCTTGTTGGCATCGTAGAGCGCCGCCGAAACGTCGGCGACCATCGGCCGGATCACTTCCGCATCGGCCATCGCCTGGTCGTAAACGGCTTGGAAATCAACCGGATCCGCCTTGAAATACTGTGTCAGGACGAAGTTGTGATATTCGAGCACCTCGCGCAGCTTGTCGGCGAAGCGTTCTGGGTGGAACAGGTCGTAAACGCGCAAGCCACGCCGTGCCACCTTGTCTTCGTAGGTCGGGCCAATGCCCTTGCCAGTCGTACCGATCTTTTTGTCGCCCGCCTTGACCGCCTCGCGCGCCTTGTCGATGGCGGAGTGATACGGCAGGATCAGCGGGCAGCCCGGGCTGATCCGGAGGCGCGAGCGAACGTCGATGCCGCCCATTTCCAGCTCGGCGATTTCCGACAGCAGATGGTGAATGTCGAGTACCACGCCGTTGCCGATGTAGCAATTGACGCCCGCGCGCACGATGCCCGAAGGAACCAGGTTGAGCTTGTACACCTGCTCGCCGACGACCAGCGTATGGCCGGCGTTATGCCCGCCCTGGAAACGCACCACCCCCTGCGCGTGGTCGGTCAGCCAGTCGACGATCTTTCCCTTCCCCTCGTCGCCCCACTGGGTTCCCACCACGATGACGTTCTTGGCCATTTTCTAATCCTCTTGTATTGCTTCAATGATCCATTGCTCGCCGACCTTGGCCAGCTTTCTGTCGCAAACCGGCCCTTCGCAGGCGCTCTCACCCGGCAGCAGTTCGACGACAACCTCTCCCTGTTCACGTAACGCGGCAATATGCGCCGCGAGTCTTGCATCATGTGCGGCCGACGGCGCCAGGATAGCCCCCATCGGCTTGCCCGGCGGCGCCAGGCGCGCAACTTCGCGCAGATCCATCGAAAATCCGGTGGCCGGACGGTCGCGCCCGAACGCCTTGCCAGCGCCATCGTAGCGCCCACCCAGCGCAACGGCCGCCGGATAGCCCGGGCAATAGGCGGCAAATACGACGCCATTGTGATAGTGATAGCCGCGCAGATCGGAAAGATCAATCGAGAATGGCAGGTCGGGCGCCGCCTCGACGAGATGACGCAACCCGTCGAGCGCTGCGACAACGCCCGGCAAGGCGGGCAACTCGGCTGCCGCGCGCGCAAGAACCTCGGCACCGCCATAGAGCTGCGGCAGACGTTGCAGGGCCTCGCGATACGGCGACGCCACGTTGGCGCAGGCTTCGCTGAGCCCCGGAACATCCTTGGCTTGCAGCAGGCTCAGTACCGTTTCTTCCGATTCTCTCGGCAGACCGGCGGCTTCGGCCAAGGCGCGGAAAATGCCGACATGCCCGAGATCGATGCGACTGACCGGCACCTTGATGCGGGCAAAGGCCCCTGCCATCAGGCGGATCACTGCGAGATCGGCGGCAATACCGGCATGGCCGTAAAGTTCGGCGCCAATCTGCACCGGTTCGCGGCTGGCGGAGATGGTTGCGGGCAAGGTGTGCAACACGCTGTCGCAGTAGCACAGGCGGGTGACACCCTTGTGGTTGAGCAAGTGGGCATCGATGCGTGCGGTCTGCGGCGTGATGTCGGCGCGCACCCCCATCGTACGGCCGGAAAGCTGGTCGACCAGCTTGAAGGTACGCAGGTTAAGATCCTTGCCGGCGCCGGTCAGCAGCGATTCGAGGTACTCGAGCATCGGCGGCATCACAAATTCGAAGCCGTGGCTACGGAAATGATCGAGTAGCGCGCGGCGCAGATGTTCGATGCGTTCGGCCTCGGCCGGAAGGGCATCAGCGAAATATTCGGGTAACAGCCAGTTCATGCAAACACCATCAGCAGGACGAGGCCGACGATCATCGAAGTCAATCCGATGAAGCGGATCTGCCCGTCCGTCATTTGAACAAGTCGGCGGAAGGTCTCACGCCATGCCGCCGGCGCGATAAAAGGCATCAGGCCTTCGAGCACCAGCATCAGCGCGAAGGCCAGCAACAGCGTCGAGGTCATTTGCCCTTGTCGTTCCCGCGTCCGGCACCCTTCATGTACTTGAAGAAATCGGAATTGGGTTCCACCACCAGCACGTCATTCTTGCTCCTGAAGCTTCCGCGATAGGCTTCGAGACTGCGGTAGAAGGCGTAGAAATCGGGGTTCTGATTGAACGCTTGCGCATAGATCGCGGTCGCCTGGGCATCCCCCTCGCCCTTGATTTTCTGGGCGTCGCGGTAGGCATCGGCGATGATGACTTCGCGCTGGCGATCGGCATCGGCACGAATCTTTTCCGCTTCCGCCGCGCCCTCCGAACGCAGTTCATTGGCGACCCGCTTGCGCTCGGCTTCCATGCGGCGATAGACCGCATCGCTGACTTCGTTCGGCAGTTCGACACGCTTCAAACGGACATCGACGATCTGCACGCCGATCTTGCGCGAATCGGCGTCGGCCTTGACCCGCATGTCTTCCATGATTTGGTCGCGTTCGCCGGAAATCACGTCATGCACTGTCCGTTTGCCGAACTCCTCGCGCAGGCCGGCATTGACCGTCTGGTTCAGCCGGGTCTTGGCCCGTGCTTCGTCGCCCCCAACGGAAATGTAATAAAGCTTGGGATCGACAATCCGCCATTTGATGAACGAGTCGACCAGGACGTTCTTCTTTTCCGAAGTAATGAAACGCTCGGGCTCATTGTTGTCCAGCGTCAGGATGCGGTTGTCGAAGAAACGAACGTTCTGGATCATCGGGATCTTGAAGTTCAGGCCGGGCTCGGTAATCACCCGCTTGACCTCGCCCAGCTGGAACACCAGCGCGTACTGACGCTGATCGACGCTGAAGATCGACATCGCGAGCACGATCAGTACCGTCACGGCGATTGCCGCCAGCAAGTTGAATTTGGAGTTCATCAACGCGCCTCCCGATCGCGAGAACGCAGCGATGGCTCACGCCCGCGACTCTGGTTGCTTAGTGAAGTGTCGAGCTGTGGTGGTGCGTCGCCGGAAATCGGTCCGGCGGGCTTGGCCGCCCCCACAGCAGCAGGTACCGGGTCGGCAGCCGGCTGTGCTGCGACAGCCGCACCGGCACCCTGCAGCAATTTGTCGAGCGGCAGATAAAGCAGATTGCCCTGCCCCTTGGCATCGACCATGATCTTGCTGGTATTGCTATACACCTGCTGCATGGTTTCCAGATACATCCGTTGGCGCGTCACTTCCGGCGCCTTGGCATACTCGACCTGCACCTGCTTGAAGCGGGAAGCATCACCCTCGGCGGTCGAGATAACCCGCTGCTTGTGCCCGCTCGCTTCTTCCATCAGGCGCGCAGCGGTACCCTTGGCCTTGGGGATCACGTCGTTGGCGTAAGCCTGACCTTCGTTCTTTTGGCGCTCGCGATCCTGGCCAGCCTTGACCGCATCGTCAAAGGCCGCCTGCACCTGTTCCGGCGGCTGGGCGTTCTGCATAGTCACCTTGGATATCAGGATGCCGCTCTTGTAACGATCAAGAATTTCCTGCATCAGCTTTGCGGCCTGCGCGGCGATTTGCTCGCGTCCTTCGTACAGTACGAAATTCATCCGGCTCTTGCCGACGATCTCACGCACTGCGGATTCGGCGGCACTCATTACCGCCTCGTCGGGATGGCGGTTATTGAACAGATATTCGCTCGGATCATTTAGGATGTACTGCACGGCAAACTGGATATTGACGATGTTTTCATCGTCAGTCAGCATCAGTGCTTCCTTGAGCACCTTGTTGCGTTCGCTGCCCCGGTAGCCGATTTCGATGGTGCGCACACCGGTCAGGTTGACCAGATCGACCGACTGGATCGGATACGGCAGGCGCCAGCGCAGGCCTGGATCGGTCGTTTCCTTGTATTTTCCGAACTGCAGCACGATGCCGCGCTGCGATGCATCGACGATGTAAAAACCGGAAGCCAGCCAGACGACGATGGCCAGTGCAACGAGCAGGCCGATGCCACCGCCAAGGAATTTCGGATTGAAATCGACTTGCGGCATGCGTGGCCCATCGCCACCGCCATTGCCGCCACCACCGCCCTTCTTGCCGAACATGCCGTTCAGCTTGCGGTTGAAATCGCGCCAAAGCTCTTCGAGATCCGGCGGCCCCTGGTTCGGACGGCGCGGGCCGCCGCTATTGGGTTTGTCGCCGTCGCCTTCGCCACGGTTACCCCATTGCGGGTCATTGAGTGACATGAAAATTCCTAGTGTCGGGATCATGCGGATTGGGGATCAGTTTATGTAATCGGGTTGGGCGTTGCGCGCTGCTTCGGCCAGAGCCTGCCGGCGACCCTCAGCCTTGCTAACAGCATATTCGGCAAGGGATTCACGCAATACGTCCAGCCCTTCGCCCGAGCGCGCACTGACACGAACGCGCGCGATATTACCATACTCGTCGCGATCGACGCCCGGGGCGACCTCGGTCAGGTCGATCTTGTTCCAGACGACGACCTGCCTGACGTCCAGCGCGCCAATTTCCGCCAGCACCTTATTTACTTCGGCCATCTGCTCATCACGCGCATGACTGGCGCTGTCGACCACATGCAGCAGCACGTCGGCATCGACGGCGGCCTCCAGCGTGGCATGGAAGGCGTCGACCAGCGAGTGCGGCAAGTCGCGGATGAATCCGACGGTGTCAGAAATGACGATATTGCCGGCGCCTTCGATCCACAGCTTGCGCGACGTGGTATCGAGCGTCGCGAACAACTGGTTGGCGGCATAAACACCAGCGTGGGTCAGCGCGTTGAACAACGTCGACTTGCCTGCATTGGTATAGCCGACCAGCGACACGTTCAGTACATCTCCGCGCATGCGCGCCTTGCGCTGGACACCGCGCTGGCGCGACAGCTTTTCCAGCCGCTCCTTGAGGAGCTTGACGCGATTGCCGAGCAGGCGGCGGTCGGTTTCAAGCTGGGTTTCGCCCGGGCCGCGCATGCCGATGCCGCCGCGTTGCCTTTCGAGGTGTGTCCAGCCACGCACCAGACGGGTCGACAGATGTTCGAGCTGGGCCAGTTCGACCTGCAGTTTGCCCTCCGCACTGGCGGCACGCAGGGCAAAAATATCGAGAATCAGGCTAGTGCGGTCGATCACCCGGCATTTGAGCTCGCGTTCGAGATTGCGTTCCTGAGCCGGTGAAAGTTCGTGATTGAAAATCACCAGATCGGCTTCGCCCGCCGCCAGCATCGCCGCGATTTCCTGCACCTTGCCCTTGCCGGCGAAAGTCTTCGGATCAGGACTATGGCGCCGGCCGAACACCTCGGCAACGACCAGACCGCCGGCCGATTCGGTAAGCAGCCGCACCTCTTCCAACTGATCTGCAAGGTCATGCTGACCGAAGTCGAGCTGAACGATCACCGCGCGTTCGCCGGCGGCGGGTCGTTCAGTCATTGGCTTTTCCTGGCTTGGGAAGCATTGGCCCGACAGACCGGCGGGCCGGAGAACAAGGGCTTATTATTCAGCCGCCTGTTCTTGCTGGAGGTTGACCGGACGTGCGGGCACCACCGTCGAGATGGCGTGCTTGTAAACCATCTGGGTAACCGTGTTCTTGAGAAGCACGACGTACTGGTCGAAGGACTCGACCTGTCCCTGCAGTTTGATGCCGTTCACCAGATAGATCGAGACGGGAACATGCTCGCGGCGCAGTGCGTTGAGGAAGGGGTCTTGTAGTAGTTGCCCTTTGTTGCTCATGGTGTGGAGCTCCATGTGTGTTGTTATGAGTTGTCTAATGTACCGAAAATTGCTGCAGGGCGCCAAAATATTTGCGCTTTATTTCCTGTCCTTGTCGGCAAAGGGATTCTTGGCAGTCACGAACTGTATGCGCAGTGGCGTACCCTGCAGCTTGAAGGCTTCGCGGAAGGTATTTTCCAGATAGCGACGGTAGCTGTCGGTAATGTGATCCACGGCGTTGCCGTGAATCACGATGATCGGCGGGTTGGATCCGCCTTGATGCGCATAGCGCGGCTTGGGCCGGAAAACACCATGCTTGGCTGGCGCCTGCCTGGCCACGGCATCGGCCAGAACCCGGGTGAGCCGCGGAGTGGACAACTTGGCCATCGCCGCTGCATAAGCCGCATCGACCGAACGGAAGAGCGCAGGCAAGCCGACGTTATCGCGCGCCGAAATGAAATGGAACTTGGCAAAATCCAGGAACTTGAGCTTGCGCTGGAGCGTGGCGCGAGTCTGCTCGCGGGTGTAGGCATCGAGGCCATCCCACTTGTTGACCGCAACCACCAGCGCGCGGCCGGACTGCACGATGAAATCGGCAATGTGAGCGTCCTGCTCGGAAACGTCGGCCTGCGCGTCGACCATCAGGATGACGACATTGGCATCTTCGATGGCCTGCAGCGTCTTGACCACCGAGAATTTCTCGATCGCCTCGAACACCTTGCCGCGCTTGCGCATGCCGGCCGTGTCGACCAGCACGTATTTCTTGCCGCCACGCTCGAAGTCGATCTCGATCGAGTCGCGCGTGGTTCCCGGCGCGTCAAAGGCGATGACGCGTTCCTCGCCGAGCAGCGTATTGATCAGCGTCGACTTGCCGACGTTCGGTCGGCCAACGATCGCCACCCGCACGGCATCCGAATGCCAATCGTCATCTTCTGGATCGGGAAAGCTCTCCAATGCCAGTTCGACCAGCCCGCGCACACCTTCACCGTGTGCCGAAGAAATCGCATTCGGCTCGCCAAGGCCAAGCTCGTGAAATTCGGCCTCGACCATCCCGGAATTCATGCCTTCCGACTTGTTGACCGCAACAAACACCGGGCGCTCAAGGCGCCGCAGTTTGTTGGCGATTTCCTTGTCGTGCGGCGTAATGCCCGTGCGGCCATCGACGACGAAAATGACCGCATCTGCTTCGGCGATCGCCTGCTCGGTCTGGCGCGCCATTTCGTGCAGGATGCCGTCCTTGACCAGCGGCTCGAAACCACCGGTATCGACGACCAGGTAGGGCTTCTTGCCCAGTTTCCCGTGTCCGTAGTGACGGTCGCGGGTCAACCCGGGCAAGTCGGCCACGATGGCATCGCGCGACTTGGTCAGGCGATTGAACAGTGTCGACTTGCCGACATTGGGGCGACCGACTAGAACCAGCGTAGGTTTCATCGTGCCTCGATCGCGCTTACGCTACCGCCGCTGGTCTGCACCAGGAAGGCCGACCCCAGCGTCTGAACCGGCGCGCGTACCGGCGTGCCGTCGATTTTCTGCCGCGCCACGAAACTGCCGTCTTCGCGTGACAGAAAATGGACATTCCCCTCGATATCGGCTACGGCCACGACGCTGCCATAAACCGCGGGGCCCGAAACATTGCGGTTCACCAATTTGTCCTGCTTCCACATGCTGCTGCCCGAGTTGCGATCCAGCGCATGCACTGCACCACGGTCGTCCGTCACGAACAGATAGCGATTGTCCAGCGCCAGGCCCGCAGCCGAGGAAATGTCACGCGCCCACATCTGGGCGCCCCCCTGCGCCATGTCGAAACACGCGACACGCCCCTGGAAGGCGACAGCGCAGATCATCCGCCCGTCGATGACCGGCACGGTAACCACATCGGCCACGCGATCCAGTTCAGTCGCTCCCTTGGGCGAGGCCACCGGGCCTTCCCAAACCGGCGCGCCATTCTGTATCGCCAGTGCGACCAACTTGCCACCCGGGAATCCCACGAAGACAAAGCGATCGGCAAAAACCGGCGGCGCCGAGCTACGCAGCGAAAGGGAAGGCGTTGCCCGCTGATAGATCCACTTGCGCTTGCCATCGCTGGCATCGAGCAGCACGACGCGGTTATCACCGCTCTTGACCACGACACCGTCGGGCCCAACCGCAGGGGGCGCCAGAATCTCGCTGGTCACCTTGGACTGCCACAGCGGGCGCCCGTCATCGGCCGAAAAGGCGAGTACGTCGCCCTTGGCCGTGCCGACGACCACCAGGCGGGAATCAGAGCCGACACCGGCCGACAATGGCTGACTCGCCTTGATCGACCATTCGGTGCGACCGTCAGCCAGCTTGCTGACCGTTCCGTCGCGCGCTGCAACATAGACCGCCCGGCCAACCACTGCAGGCTGGAAGGTGTAGTCGCCAGCCTTACCTACGCTCGTCGACCATTGCTCGCGCACAGTGACGGTCGGCGTGATCTGCGGCAGCACCGACATTTTCGGTGCCGAAGAGGCGAACGGATTGATCTTGTCCACGGTATCCGAAATGGTCGAACAACCGGCAGCGGTCAGGCTGGCGACGGCCAGCAACGGCAGGCAGAAGCGCGCCATCATGCCGTCTCGCCCAGGCTGTCCAGCTTTTGGCGCAGCAGTTCGCGACCAGCACCGCCGCCCCTGGCCGTCGTTGTCGTTTCACTCTTTTCCAGTGCCGCCTTGTAGGCCGTGCGCGCCTCGGGCAGCTTGCCCTGGGCGGTCAACACATCGCCTTTGAGTTCGAGAAAACGGGCATCGAAGGCAGCCGCATGAGGAGATTCGAGTTGCTTAAGCGCTTCGTCGTAGGCCTTTTCGTCGAGCAGCACCGCCGCCAGACGCAGGCGCGCCAGATCCTTGACTTCATCCTTGGCATTGTCGGCAGCCCAGGTCAGTTGCGCCCGCGCCGTTTTCAGGTCGCCGCTATCGAAAGACTGCTTCGCCGCAACCAGCGCACCGAGCCACGCATAACTGGTGCCACCGAATTTTTCAGCCAACTCGCCGGCCGCCGACTTGACCTTCTGCCCGTCGCGTAGCGCGGCGGCTTGCTCGAGAACACCATAGATTGCCGCCGCCTGTACCGCTTGGTTGCGCTGGTACCAATTCCAGCCCTGCCAGGCGATGACGGCAATCGAGGCCGCCACGACGACCCCGGTCACGAGGTTGCCGTACATCTTCCACCAGGTTTTCAGGGAGTCTATCTGTTCCTGTTCTTCGAGGTCCAAATGCGCCATCTGCTTATTCCTCTTCGTCCGAATCGATCAATTGTCCGATGATGGCTTCCGCCAGGTCATCCACTTTCAGTTTCAGTTGCGCCGCGCCTTCTTCGCGCAGCGGCTTGAGCTGTGCTTCGCCAGTGGCCGCCTCGTCGTCGCCGATGATCACGGCGAAGGTGGCGCCGCTGCCGTCGGCCTTCTTCATCTGCGACTTGAAGCTGCCGCCACCGCAATTCAACAGCGCCGAGATGCCTTGGTCGCGCAGCCCTTCGGCAACACGAAAAGCCAGCCGCCCGGCTTCGTCGCCCTGATGCACGACATAGACATCCGGGGCCGGAGCAGCGGGCGCTCCGCCGGCATCGGTGATCAGCGCGATCAGGCGCTCTATGCCCATGGCGAAGCCGCAGGCCGGCGCCGGCTTGCCGCCGAGCTGGCCGACGAGGCCGTCATACCGCCCGCCGGCGCAGACCGTACCCTGCGCCCCGAGACGATCGGTGACCCACTCAAAAACCGTCAGGTTGTAGTAATCCAGCCCGCGCACAAGGCGCGGATTGATGGTGAAGGGCACTCCGGCGTCGCGCAGCACGCGCTGCACACCTTCGAAATGAGCGAGCGATTCGGCGCCGAGGTAGTCGATCAACTTGGGCGCGGCGGCGCACAGTTCCTGCAGTGCCGGGTTCTTGGTGTCGAGGATGCGCAGCGGGTTGGTGTACAGGCGGCGCTTGCCGTCCTCGTCGAGCAGTTCGGCATGTTCCTCAAAATATGAAATCAGCGCCGCGCGATGCTGGGCGCGCTCTTCCGGCTGGCCGAGGCTGTTGAGCTGCAGTTCGATGCCGTCTAGCCCGAGGTCGGCCCACAGGCGGGCGCCCATCAGGATCATTTCGGCATCGATGTCGGGACCGGTATAGCCGAGGGCCTCGACGCCGACCTGGTGGAACTGCCGGTAACGCCCTTTCTGCGGCCGCTCGTGGCGGTACATCTGGCCGATGTAGTAGAGGCGCTGCGGCTGGCGGGCGATCAGGTTGTGCTGGATCACGGCGCGCACGCAGCCGGCGGTGCCTTCCGGGCGC